>JAZSCR010000181.1:0-2550 GCA_045530715.1 Eubacteriales bacterium | reverse complement strand
AACTCACAGAAAAGGGTTGCAGGCTCAACGGAAATTACGCTAACCTCTTTATCGGAGGATTTTACCACGATATCCAGGGTGTAACCGCCAGACTCGGTAACGGGACTGAGGTCAAGGGTTGCGGTAAGCTTTTCTTTGCTGAAATTAATAAGCCCTGAACGGCTGCCTTCAACCTCAACGTCAACGGTTACGGAAGGCACGCCGTCAATAATGGAGAGGCCGTAGTATTCGGCAACGGAGCCAACCATATCTATTTTTACGGGGATTCTGGAATATTCCTTGGTTTTAAGGGGATTTTCGATGTTTATTACTACAAACCACAGCGCAATACCGATAAGTACGGAAAGTATCTTAAGGAAGAGGCTGCTGTGTACCACCTTATTGTATACGGCGGCGAATTTTTTAAAGAAATTTTTCATTGATTTTCGCCGTCCTTCTTTGATTTTTTGGAATTGCGTTTGGATTTTTTAGCTTTCTTTTCAGGTGATGCCTGTTCTTCCCCGTCCTGACCCTTTTTGAAGATTTCTTTCATAATAAAGTCCTTCTTAAGGAACTCTATACGCTTTTCATCATCGGGAATAAGGTATTTTTTAAGCAACGTGGAAAGAGCATCGGGGGTTATACGTCTTTGGAGCTTTCCGCCAACGGCAACGGATATAATACCCGTTTCCTCAGAAACTACAACAACCACAGCGTCGGAAACCTCGGACATACCCAAAGCCGCATGATGACGGGTACCAAGGTCTTTACTGGTGTGGCTTGCAGAAAGAGGCAAGAAGCAACCTGCAGCCTGAACGCGGAAATCACGGAATATAACGGCGCCGTCATGGAGAGGAGTATTGGGATAGAAGATGTTACGGATAAGAGCAGAAGAAGGGTCTGCATCTATAACAACACCCGTATTTATAATATCGCCGAGCTTGGTTTCCCTCTCTATTACCATAAGAGCGCCTGTCTTTGTAATGGCAAAGCTTGTGGTAGCGTCGGTAATAGCGTCTATCATCTCCGTAGCCTTTGCTTCGCGCAAAGTACGGTCGTCATCGGTCTTAATTAAGGAAAGCCCTTTGAAACCCTTTTGGCCTACTCTTTCCAGCATACTGCGAAGCTCGGGCTGGAATATAATAAGAAGGGCAAAAATACCGAAGTCAAATACAAGGTCGAAGATATACGTGGTGGCGTAAAGGTCAATAAGCTTTGCAATCTGACCAAAAACGAATATGAGCAGTATGCCCTTTGCAAACTGCGCGGCGCGGGTTTCGCGAAGGAATTTTATAACAATATATGTAAGTACGGAAACCACGGCTATATCCAATATATCCGTAAATTGCAGCTCTTCAATGGCTGAAGCAATATAGCCGATAACGTTACCGAAGGTCATAGCTAAGGTCCTTTCTTCCAAGGTAAAAATCCTTGGCAAATAAGTGTGTGTTGTGTGTTAATAATAATATATTCACTATTAGTTTAACAATAAATAGGCCGTAAATCAATACCCTTTTAATAAAGTTAAAAAAATGTTCGAACTGCCACCATATTTTTACTCTTCAGTACAAAAAAAACGGCAGACCGCAAAAGCGATCTGCCCCGCTGAAGAGTAATCCTTATACGATATCGCTGCTGTAGGCTCTGTCATCTCTGAAAAGAAGAGAGATGCACCAGATACCGCCCAGAGCAACCAGCACGTATACTATACGGCTTATTAATGCCGCCGCGCCGCCGAAGGCCCACGCAACAAGGTCAAAGCCGAAAAAGCCTACCAGACCCCAGTTGACGGCGCCCACGATAACAAGTATAAGGGCAATAACGTCTATTACCTTCACTTTGTTTCCTCCTTTTTCCTTCCCGTTAGTTTATTGAGGAAAGGTAGGCATAATCAACGGATACAAATACTCCGTCAACTATGTCCGTAAAGATTATTTCCCTTTTTTGATGATATATTCAAGAACAAAAAGAAGAAACAAGATTAGTTGTAAAACTATCATTACGATTCTTTTTTTAAGATTATCACGGTAAGAGTCTTTAAACATTTTTTTGCATAATTAACGGTATAAGCCGTACCGCTGGAAACGCCGTCCCATACAATAAGAACTGCATCTGCAATATCAACCATCTGTTCGTTCCTTTTTAAAGGAGCTGTCCTTCCGTACAACTCATAATGAGGGCGAAGTACCAGTTTTGATATACGTTTTTTATCCGCATAAATTTCCGCTATTCTGTCTATCCCCTCAGCACCACCACATATTATGAGGTCTACGTCCTCTGCAACATATTCAGATAAATCAAAATCCTTAATACTTCTTGACCCTGCAATTAAAAGCTTCATATTTCACAGCCTCCTCCATATACTTATATAAGTATACACCTAATCAGGGGAATTGTCAAGAAGATATATATTTTTTAGAATATATACAAGGAGAGTGACTGATATGGTAAAGCTGACACTTAATGATTATCTTGATAATCACGGCATAACAAGATACAAGTTATCCCAAAACACGGGAATCAGATTCCAAATAATAGACAACTATTACAAAAATAAAGTCGTAAGATACG
>JAZSCR010000220.1:0-3275 GCA_045530715.1 Eubacteriales bacterium | reverse complement strand
ATTATTAAAAATTTTATACAAAAAATGAAAAAAAAAAAAAAACGCCCACGTCAAAGGGCCGTACTTTTTTTAATCTCTATCTTTATCTATACTTTCGGAAAACTCGTAATACCCTTGGCCGAGCCTTATGGGTATTTCCTGCTTTTCGGGATTTATGGGCTTTGTTGCGGCTACACAAACCACACAGGTAGCTCCCGCCTTCATAAGCGCGGCGGCACACTCACTCATTGTAGCACCGGTAGTGGTAACGTCGTCGGTTATAAGTATCCGCTTACCCTTTACGTCAGCATTTGGCCGCACCCGATAAACGTCCTTTACGTTATCTCTTCTTTCAGCTCTGGACTTACACTTCGTTTGGGATTTTATATTTCGATGCTTATACAAAATATCAGTAGAAGTAGCCCATCCGGTCAGAGCTGACACCATTTGAGCCAGATACTCACCCTGACAAAATCTCTTGTTATTTCTGCCCTTATAACAAGGAACACCTAAAACGATGTCAAAATCTCCGTACCCGTTAACATTGCAGGCATTTACTAATGCCTTGGCAAGAAATATCCCCGCTTCTTTGTTCTTGCGGTATTTCAGGCTGTGAATTACGGGACGGATCTCCTCCGTATACTCAAAGGCCACAAGCAAAGGGCAGTCTGCAGCAGATCGAACTCTGTCGGTGGTGGAGATAAGCTTGTCCTCACATTTTTCACACAGAACCAAATGTCCCAAGCCCATAATATTTCCACAGTAAAGGCACTTTTCGGCCATAAGATATACTCTTAAACATCTAAGGCCTTCCTTCAGTTTTATCCATCCGGACATTATTATTTTTCCTTTGCGGATTGATTATTTGAGAGAGATAGCATACCCTTTTTCTTCGCGTAAAGATGCGCAGGCAGGTATATAACGTACGCGCCTATACACACGGCGGGAATATACAGCAAGGTACTAACGTACCAGCCCGCCGCCTCGGATATTTGCTTAAAGACTGCAAGAGAAGAATTGCGAGGTCCGACGAAGAACATATTTATACAACCGTCAGACACCTCCCACAAAGAAAGGTTGATAACGAAAGCCACAACGCATAATACCACAAAGGTAATTGCCGCAGCCCAATAATCCTTACTTGTTTTTGCAAATCTGCCGGAGGCTATCAGATAAAATCCAAGGAATATAAGGCTCATGTGCCAGATAAAGGCGTGAAGCGTGAGAGTCCAATGGTCAAGAGTGATCCCCGACGGCTCAATAAAGGCCATGATTCCGCCCAGCAGATTAAAGGTTGTCATAAAACCATATATACCCGTCTGCAGTTTTCCCTTTTTAAGAAAAGGAATGATAAGGCATAAATACATAGGCACACTGCACAGATGGAATGGGAATATGCCGAAATTATACTCGTGGTCTTTTATATGATAGTAGTGGAAAAGCTGCTTGTATACCTCAAGTATAAGCAGGGTCAATCCCACGAAAAACATCAGTAACCTATGTCCACGTTCGCTCAGATTACGAAGCTTATAAGCAAGAAAAACGCTCACCGCAAGTCCCACGAAAGTAAATATAAGATGGAAAGGACCATACGCCTGAGGGGGAGTCATTTCCCATGCGGTAAGCTCTATAAAACTTTCAATAGCCGAACTTATCTTATCCATATCTTCTCCTCTAATTATGTCGACTTTTGTCCATTATAACACAGTTATGAACATTTTGCAAGACATATTTGAGAAATTAAGAAATAATCAAGAGTTCTGCGTGTTATACGCAGAACTCTTGATCTTTCTCACAATATCTTAACTCTTATTACTCAGGCAAAATATCGCTGAACATAATAAGATTGGAGGTTATCATTTCTTCTTCTGTCAAAGGCTTAAATGTGCCGTTGGAATACAAAATATCCATTACCATAATTGCAACGGTGTTGCCTATAAATCCCCGAACCCCCTCACTTACAATAAGATCTTGCATTTGAGCGGGATAGTTTTTTGCCTTAAGCATAGAGGCTTCCAAGGCCATATCCGCAAATCTATTCTTTATTTCCTCGTCAAGCTTTGGAATCTTATCAAATAAAGATGTCATTTTACCTTTAACCACCATAACGTTGGGAGTTAAATCGTCAGATATAAACTTCCTATCCTTAAGGCGCTGAATCTTTTCGGCATTTGCAGGTGTGTCAGACAATTCACCTTTTATGAATTCATAAAGATACTCATAATCAGAAAATAAATTGTTCTGCCATGCTCCTTTTCTGGAACAGAATTTGGTATCTACCGACCATGACTCTACTGCAGGATATTTGCCGGACCCTCTGATCATCTCTCCGCAAGACCAATAGTAAGCGCTGTTTTCTATTGTAGAGGTGTAATCGGAATCAGATCTTTCGCAATTTGTATGAGCATAAGCTATATAGTTGCCGCCGTCGGTGGTTCTTATTACGTACTTTGCCAGGTCCTTATCAATATGGAGATTACATTTATTGACAATGCCGTAAAAAATAGCTGTTGCTTCAAACAGTTCCCTGTTACCTCCGGGAATATACACATCCTTAACGTCAGCCACGGCTTTTCTTACCAAGGGAACATATTCCCTTACAAGCTCTTCGGCAATCTTCAGTTGAGCCTTCATTACGTTTTCTTTAAGCTCAAGAGAATATTTTTCAGCGTTGAACCTTACGTAAGTAGTATACTTATTACCCTTTATTTTTACAAGAAACCCGTTGGCTTCCAAGAAGTTTATCTTATCCTCAATATATACAAGGGTCAAACCAAGCTCTTCGGCGATCTCCTCCTTCGTTCTGGGAGTATGCCAAACGCTATAAACAATATTAAGGTTTATCTTATCCTGCAGATAAAATTCGGGGCCTCCGTTCTTTCCGGTACGACCGGCGTGACCGAAATCATCAGCCGTAAGTTCTATGGGATTCAGACCTAATTTACCTATCATTCTTTCCATTGTAAAACCTTCCTTCAATTCTATTCTTGCCTTATTTAAGTGCCACTTCACAGTACCTTCGGGAATCTTAAGCTCTGCAGCAATTTTCGCAATAGACTGCTTTTTGTAATAAAACAGAAAAACTGATTTTCGTCTGATTTCGGTCAGAAATCCAATCTCCCTATGGAGTTTTACTACTTCAAATTCCCCATCGTCGGAATAAAAATCGTCTTCGTACGGTATGTCCATTCCGTCGATAGAAACGCCCTCAAGCTTTTTCTTTGAAGAAACATACTTTGCATAGGTGTACTCGCTTATTCTCCAGATATACCCTTCAAGATTAACGACGTCTTCAG
>JAZSCR010000146.1:0-10327 GCA_045530715.1 Eubacteriales bacterium | reverse complement strand
GTTCTACCTGTTTACTTGCGGGAAAGATTGTCCAGTCTTCGTATTTTTTTACGCTAACATCATCCGTTCTCTTCTCTAAGCCGTCAAGAAGCTTTTCAACCTCTGCTTGACGGTTAGTAACAACGGGTGCTTCTTCCTTTTTCTTCTCAATGTTGATAATCGTTTTAGGTATAACTGTGGGCTGATTGTAGGAAACTGTCTGCGCTTTAGGCGTGGAGATCCTCATTTCGGGCGCAGTTGCTCTGTCTTTGTTTAAGCCTAAAGTTACGGCAGCCAGTATAACGTCGTATACGGCTCTTTCGTCACCGAATTTAGCCTCCAATTTGCCGGGATGAACATTTATATCTACTTCGTCGTAAGGAATTGTAAGATTAAGAATACAAACGGGAAATCTACCGCTCATAATGTAGCTTCTGTAACCGTTTTCAAGGGCGCTCTGCATAATTCTTGAACGTATCATACGGTTGTTTATGTAAAACAACTGCTTTGATCTGGAAGGCCTTGTGTAAAGAGGCTTTCCAATAAAACCGCTAACCGCTATGCGCTTTCCGTCGGTACCGTAGGGCGCTGATACGGATACGGGAATTATGTTATCGGCAAACTCTTTTCCTTCAATGCAAAATACAGCATCCTTGAGGTCGCCCTTACCGTAGGTAAAGAGCTTTTCCTTGGAATTTACAGAATAACTGAACGCAATATTGGGATTAGCTAATGCGAGTGTTGTTATTAACGACGAAATAGCAGAAGTTTCAGCCGCTTCAGACTTTAAGAACTTTAATCTTGCAGGGGTATTTGCAAAAAGATTCTCCACTGTTATGGATGTTCCTGTAACGTAGGCTATTTGCTTCTTTTCGGAAAGCGTACCGTAAGTCATTTTGACATACGTACCCTCTACCGTATCTGCGGTTTTTGTTTTTAAGGTAATTTCGGAAACTGCGGCTATGGCGCAAAGAGCCTCGCCTCTGAAACCGAGTGTCTGGATGGAATAAAGGTCTGACTTTTGATGCAATTTACTGGTTGCATGCTTCAAAAATGCATTTTCAGCATCATTTTCAGTCATTCCCTTGCCGTTATCCGTAACTCTTATAAGAGTAGAACCGCCTTTTTCTATTTCGATCTTTATCTTTGTGGCGCCTGCGTCAATAGAGTTTTCAACCAGTTCTTTTACTACGGACGAAGGTCTTTCGACAACTTCTCCGGCTGCGATCAGATCAGATATTTGTTTGTCAAGGACATGAATTATATCCATAGTAAAGCATTTCCTTTGCCTTTATACTTTTTCACCCTTAACTGCATTTGATAACTTGTAAAGTTCGTTCATTGCTTCGATAGGCGTAAGGGTTGTAATATCGATATTTTTCAGCTTTTCGATTATGTCGTTATTAATGTCTGAAAAAAGGTTGTTTTCAAGATACATACCGCTATCCCCTTTTTTCTGGGAAACCATAATCTGTACCTTATTTTCTTCAAGCTCCTTGAGGATTTCCTCTGCGCGTTTTATAACGTCATTAGGTACTCCCGCAAGTTTTGCAACGTCTATGCCGTAACTGTCGTCAGTACCGCCCTTAAGGATCTTTCGTAAAAAGATTATTTCGTTATTCTTTTTCTTTGCTGCAACGTTATAATTCTTTATACTGTCAAAAACTTCGTCAAGGCGGGTCAGTTCGTGATAATGGGTTGCAAACATGGTTTTTGCCTTAATCTTTTTAACTACGTATTCAATAACGGCTTGTGCCATACTCATACCGTCAAAGGTTGAAGTTCCTCTGCCGATCTCGTCAAAAATAAGAAGGCTGTTTTTTGTTGCATTTTTAAGTATGTATGCAACTTCGTTCATTTCAACAATAAATGTTGACTGACCTGCGGCAAGATCGTCGGATGCGCCTACTCGGGTAAATATCTTGTCAACAACGGCTATCTTTGCATAATCCGCAGGAACGTAGCATCCAGCCTGAGCCATAATGACAATCACTGCAACCTGTCGCATATATGTTGACTTACCTGCCATGTTGGGACCGGTTATAAGTGCGAACATATTTGCCGAATTGTCAAGATAAGTATCGTTAGGTACAAAAAGATCGTGCTTAAGTGCCTTTTCAACAACGGGATGTCTGCCGTTTTTAATGTCAATTATACCTTCGGGCACCATTACTGGGCAAACGTATCCGTTTTTCTTTGATATTTCAGCAAAATTGGTATGAACGTCAAGTTCCGCAATAGCATCTGCGGTGTTTTTTATTCTGGAGAGGGCTCCTTTTATGGTAGCTTTAAGCTCTTCAAATATTTCGTTTTCAAGCTTGATAACACGCTCGCCTGCGGTGAGCATTTTTGCTTCAAGGTCCTTAAGCTCGGCGGTTATGTATCGTTCTCCGTTTACAAGGGTCTGCTTTCTGATATAGTCTTCCGGAACCATATTTGAGAAACTGTTAGAAACTTCAATATAGTAACCGAATATTTTGTTATATCCAACCTTGAGGGTTTTGATGCCCGTTCTTTCTTTTTCTGAGGTTTCAATCTGACTCAGCCATTCCTTGCTATCCTTAAGAAGGGATTTGAGTTCTGCAAGTTCAGGGCTATAGTTATCCTTTATTGCCTTACCGTCGCGCAAAGTAACGGGAGCTTCGTCTACAATGGTTCTCTCTATAAGAGCGGCTATATCGCCTAAAGCATCAATGCTATTGTTAAGTTTATCAACTACGGGAGAATCAATATCGGAAAGAGTACTCTTTATTGAAGGAAGATGGTTTAAGGAGTTACCCAAGGACTTAACGTCTCTGGGATTTATGGTATCATATACAACCTTCGCGATTAATCTCTCAATATCCTTTATATTAGCCAGGGTATCACGGAGTTCAGCTCTTGCGGTATCGTTATTGTAAAATGCAGTAACTGAAGCCTGTCGTTTTAAAATGGCCGTAATATCAACAAGGGGCTTTTCAAGATAACGTCTGAGAAGTCTTGCGCCCATTGGTGTGCGGGTAGAATCGATAACTCCCAGTAAAGAGCCTCTTTTGGTTTTTGCTCTGAGGGTTTCTGTAAGCTCAAGATTTCTCCATGAGAACCAGTCGATATCCATGAAGCTTTGTTTATTAATAAAGGTAAACCTTTTCAGATGAGATAGGTCGCAAAACTGGGTTCTGTAAAGATACTCTAAAAGACCGCCAAAAACAATAACGTGTATAGGATCGGAAAACTCAGATGCAGACATATCTCCGCCCATATGTTGATTTATCATCTGTGACGCGTTAACGTACACGAAGGCTTCCTTATCTGCGGGAGTTATGATACATCTCGTATCATTTCTTGTCATATATGCGGAAATGGCAGGAATCTCTTTGATGTTTCCGCATACGTAAATCTCCGCAGGATTCAGCTTTGTAAGTTCGTTAAGTAATCTGTCGTCAGACTTGGTTACGGGTTCTCCGAAAAGAACTTCACCCGTAGTTATATCCGAATAGCAAATTACGGCCTTACCGTCTTTTTCGGGCTCAACGTAAGCACAAGCAATATAGCTGTTCTTTGTCTCATCAAGCATCTGGGGGTCTGTAACCGTTCCTGGAGAAATCATTCTGACGATTCGACGCTCAGTGACCTCATTTGTCACTTCATCTTTTATCTGCTCGCAGACCGACACCTTATATCCTTTTTGAACAAGACGGGCTATATATCCGTCAACAGAATGATATGGCACGCCGCACATTGGAGCCCTTTCGGGGAGACCGCAGTCTCGCCCTGTAAGGGTAATATCCAGCTCTCGGCTGACAGTTATGGCGTCGTCAAAGAACATCTCATAAAAGTCACCCAATCTGTACATGAGTATATAATCCTCATGCTGTGCTTTCATTTCTTTATATTTTTGCATCATAGGAGATAATGGCATCTCTGTGTACCGTCCTTATAAGGAGATTTGAGGCCTAAAATTCATTGTTAGGAACAATTTTTAGTGGCAACCGCTACAAGTGGAGCAAGAACCGGAACAACCGTTGGGATCTTTTCCTGTAACGTGGTAGTTAATAACCGCGTAAAGATTATTTACCATATTTTCGAGATTGTTTTTTGCTTCATTATATTTATTCATAAGCTCGTGCTTCATAACTTCATTGTAAGCAGCGCGCATAGCATCCTGATGAGCCTTAAGCTTGTCTTCGTCTCTCTCATCGTCTTCTTTCTGCATCTCATTCATAACGGCCATCTTTTCGAGGTTAAAATTACCAATAGCAGCCTGGAGCTCTTTGTCTGCTTCAAACACAGTCTTTACTGCCTGATATTCAATATATTCTCTGCTGAGCTTTATAGCCTGTCCCAGCTCTCCGGCCATTTCTGCCAAAACTTCTTTTGTGTATTCCATAATAGATTCCTTTCTGCCTTTATAAAAGGCAATGAACTTATTTATTTACTTTTACTTGATTTCCAAAGAGAGACCAATTCAATGCTCTGGTTATTTCTACTTCGGCATAGTTTCCGATCGACTCTTTGTCGCCTGAAAAATTAACTATAATATTGGTATCTGTGCGCCCATATAACGTATTATCGTCACTTTCGGATACGCCTTCCACGAGAACTTTAACTGTTTTGCCTATAAATTTACTGTTTTCCTGCCAGACCAATTCGTTCTGCACCTCTAACAGTCTGCGCATTCTATCCCCTTTTGTTTCTTTATCAATCTGTCCTTCCATGACTGCGGCGGGTGTGTTTTTTCTGGGGGAATATATAAAGGTAAAGAGGCCGTTAAATCCTACTTTTCTGATAAGAGAAAGAGTTGCTTGGAAATCCTCTTCTGTTTCTGTAGGAAAGCCTACGATTACGTCAGAGGTAAAGGTAACGTCGGGAATAAGTTTTCTTGCCTTTTCGGTAAGAGCTATATAGTCAGCTGAAGTATATCTGCGATTCATGAGTTTTAATACTCTATCGCTTCCCGATTGGAAAGGAAGATGTATATGATTGCAAACTTTGTCGCACTCGGCAATGGTTTTAAAGAGTTTCTCTGTGGCATCCTTCGGGTGCGATGTCATAAATCTTATTCTGAAGTCACCTTCAACAGAGTTAAGCTCTCTTAATAAATCGGCAAAATCAATGCCTTCTCCTGTATCTTTCCCGTAGGAATTTACGTTTTGTCCCAGGAGTGTAATATCTTTATAACCTGCTTTTACAAGCTGGCAGAACTCATTCTTAACACTGTTAAAGCAACGGCTGTGTTCTCTGCCCCTCACGTGAGGAACCACACAATAGGAACAGAAATTATTACATCCGTTCATTATGGTAACGTATGCCTTGAGTCCGTCCTTACGTACGGGAGAAATATCGTCGGGGACGGTAGTCATAAGCTCGTCCGTATCAATTATCTTTTGCGCTTCTGTAAAGAGCCTATAAATATTCATGGGCAGCCTGCCTATAGCACCCGTTCCGAATATGAGATTTATATGCTTATAAGAGGACAGTCTTTCCTCAATATGTTTTTGTTGTACCATGCAACCGCAAAGACATATTTTAAGATTCGGATTTGCTCTTTTCAGGGGAACCAATGCCCCTACCTTTCCGAACACTCGCTGTTCAGCGTGTTCCCTTACGGCGCAGGTGTTGAAAAGAATAAGGTCGGCTTTTTCTTTTTCTGAAACACCTTCAAAGCCCATAGCTAACAGCATACCGCTGATGCGTTCTGTATCGTTTTCATTTTGCTGACAACCAAAGGTTTCTGCATAGAATTTATATACTGAGCCCTCATTTTGACGGCGTTCTGCGTTAATTGCGTAAACTTTGTTTATATAGTCGTAGAAAAGACCGTTGGTCATTTCGTTATTTTGTGATACAACTTTAGTTTCGTCCATGCGTCCTACCAAAATACATAATATATGATTATACCATTATATATTACATTTGTGACTTTTATGTGAAATATTGGAAAACTATGTTTTTTTTTAGATTTTTGTCTTTTCAAACTCTTTACAAAACGTAAATAAGGTGATATAATATATACAAACACAGAATACTCGGAAAGAGGGCGGTCAATATGTTCAAAACCAATATTCCCGTAAACTGCAACTATTGCGCCCGTGGGTATGTTCTGAGCAACGGAGAACACTGCATTTGCGAAAAGCATGGTATGATTCGTGTTCTTTCCCGTTGCTCTGATTTTTTATACGATCCACTTAAAAGACAACCCTCTCCCCCGGTAAGGCCTGAAGCTACTGATCCGTCAGAATTGTTTCTCCCCTGTGTTACAAAGGAGCTATAATTAATTTTTAGGAGTTTTAATATAATGGCTGTAAAACTTAATAAAGCCTACCTGAAGGATTTCATTTCTGCCGATGAATACAAGGCAATGAAACCTTTCGTAAAGGCTGCTGATCAGTTGATCAAAAAAAAGAACGGTTTGGGTAAGGATTTCCTTGGATGGGTAGATCTTCCCCGTGATTATGATAAGGAGGAGTTTGCAAGAATCAAAAAGGCTGCCGAGAAGATTCAGAAGCAGTCCCAGGTTCTTATTGTTATCGGTATCGGTGGCTCTTATCTTGGAGCTAGAGCTGTTATTGAGTTTGTAAAATCCCCCTCTTACAATCAGCTTAAAAAGGATACGCCCGAAATATACTTCGTTGGAAACAGCATTTCTTCTACCCATTTTGCAGAAATGATGGCTCTTTGCGAAGGCAAGGACGTTTCTGTTAACGTTATTTCCAAGTCCGGAACCACTACCGAACCTTCCGTAGCATTCCGTATCTTCAAGGAGTTCCTTGAAAACAAATATGGTAAAGAAGGCGCAAAGGAAAGAATTTACGCTACTACCGATAAGGCAAAGGGTGTACTTAAAAAGCTTGCTACTGACGAAGGATATGAAACTTTTGTAGTTCCCGATGATATTGGCGGCAGATATTCCGTACTTACCGCAGTTGGTCTCCTTCCCATTGCCGTTGCAGGTATTGATATTGACGAGCTTATGAGAGGTGCTGCAGATGCGATGACCGATTATGAAGCTGCTGACATAAAGAAGAATCCCGCATACGAATACGCTGTTATCAGAAATATCCTTCTCAGAAAAGGTAAATGTGTAGAAATCACCGTTGGATACGAGCCTTATCTCTGGTGTTTCGGCGAATGGATAAAGCAGCTCTTTGGCGAAAGTGAAGGTAAGACCGGCAGAGGACTTCTCCCCTCCAGCATGATATATTCTACCGACCTTCATTCTCTTGGGCAGTACGTTCAGGAAGGCCAGAGAACAATGTTTGAAACAGTTCTTTGGGTCAATACTCCCAAGCATGAAGTTATCGTTCCCAACGATCCCGAGAATCTCGATGGACTTAACTTTATAAGCGGACAGACTATGCAGTACGTAAACGAAAAGGCATTTATCGGTACCTGTCTTGCTCACGTTGACGGCGGTGTTCCCAACGTAGTTCTTGAGATACCCGATGCAAGTGCTTACACCATGGGCAACCTCATATACTTCTATGAGAAAGCTTGCGCACTTTCCGGATACATACTTGGTATTAATCCCTTCGACCAGCCCGGTGTTGAAGCATACAAAAAGAATATGTTTGCTCTTCTTGGAAAGCCCGGCTATGAAAAACTGAAAACTGAGCTTGAAAAAAAGCTTAAGAAAAAATAAAAAAACTAACTTTTAAATATTAAAGGAGATGTTACTATGGTTAAGATTATTATGGGTTTAAAAGGTACAGGTAAGACCAAGACTTTGATTGAAATGGTTAACGGTTCTGCAGCTGAAGAACACGGCAGCGTTATCTGTGTTGAAAAGGACCACAAGCTCCGCTATGATATCAGCCACAAGGCAAGATTGGTAAGCGCCGCTGACTATAACATCAACGACTATCAGGGCTTCTACGGCTTTATTTGCGGAATTATCGCAGGTAATTTCGACATTACCGATATCTATATTGATTCTATCACCAAGATTTGCGGCAGAAACGAAAACATGGATGACCTTTCCAAGTTTATCGAAGCTATTGATAAGCTCACCGAGCATATCAATATCACCATGACCGTAAGTTACGACACCCAGTATGCGCCTGAATTCATCAAGGCTCACATCGTTAACGAATAAGCAAATTTGTTAAAGGACAAGGCAGGGCCTCAATGTTGAGAGCTCTGCCTTTCTTGTTTAAATTGTATATGAAAGTTAAAAACAGAATTTGGGAAATCGACCTTTTAAGAGGACTTGCATTCATATGTATGGTTTACGACCATATAATTTACGATATTAATTATATTTTTGGCTACCGTACAAATCTTTTCTGGGGATATGACGATCTTATCGGTGATTTTTCGGCAATAGTTTTTATGCTCATTTGCGGAATTTCCTGTCATATATCGAAAAACCCCATAAGAAACGGACTCAAAGTGTTCGGTATAGCCTGCTGTATGACCGTAGTTACAGGAATTATTGATCAGCTTTTTGCTATGGGGGTTATAATCAACTTCGGTATACTGCATATGCTTGGTATTGCAATGATAATATGCGGATTGCTGAAGCGTGTCAAGCCGCTGTATATACTTTTGATTTCCATACCGATATTCATTGCTGAGCATTTTATAAATATCAAAAATGTATACTGGCTATTTCCGCTGGGATTTCATACCCGTGACTTTTATTCAGCCGACTATTATCCCCTTTTGCCCTATGTTGGCATTGTGTTGATAGGTTTTTGTCTGGGAAAACTTCTTTATAAAGAAAAAAGGAGTCTTTTCCCTTTTTCAATATCAGGAAAAGACCCCATATCTTTTATTGGAAGACATTCATTGGTACTATACGTAATCCATCAACCTGTAGTTTTGATAATAACCTACGGTGTTATAGAGTTGTTACGTATTGCTCGAATCATTCAGTGACCGCCGCAACCCTTAAAATATCCTTCAAGGCTGAGAACAAATTTGTTCTCAGCTATTTTTTTAAAACCTAAACGGGTGATAATATCTTCGTCCTTGTTGCAGGTACAAACAACTTTACAATGTCCCATATCTTCGAGATATCCAAGAGCAGAAAGAAACATCATTCTTTTTGAGATATCATCAAGTTCCATATGGTATTCGTAGTCGTATATCTCACCTTCGGTTGGATCGTAAAAACATCTTCCGCCCAAATTACCGTCACAGGTAAGCTGGTAGCAAAATTTATTTTCATAAATGACCTTTTTAGCTTCTATCATAGGTTTTTAGCCACAACCTTTCCATGTCCGAGAATTTCTGAAAGCGCGGAAATAAGCTTGTCCGATATTTGGACGTCTGTTCTGAAACGAGCTTGTTTCCCCATATCGGTAAACGTAAAGAACACCTTACTTGTTCCGGGAGAATTCTCGATTATTTCGGCGCATTTGTTAATATAGGACATATCGTTTTTTGTAATCATTATAGACAGATACTGTTCTTGCTGTTTTTGTGTAACCGCAGGAGAAGAAATACTCACGTCATTTGGTGAATCAACCTTTGATATTTCGGAGGCGATAAGTTTTGCCGTTTCTGCAAAGCCGCCTTCTTCCCCATTATCATCGGTTGTAGGTGCAGTTTCTTCGGGTTTTGACAGTTTTCCCGTTATCTGGACAACTGCATCTTCTTCGATTTCGTGGGAGTATTTATCAAAGGTTTTTGAGAAAAGGAGAACTTCAATATTGCCCGTCAGGTCTTGAACCTGCATAATACCCATCATAGTTTCGCTCTTGGTCATCTTTTTCGTAAACTTAGAAACGATACCAATAATGCTGACGCGAGAGTTGTTTTTATAAGTATCATCGCTGTTCAGATCTGCAACTGTGGGGAGATCCCTTTCTGCGATTATTTCGGCGTATTCTTTCATGGGGTGGTCTGAAAGATAAACGCCGGCTATTTCTTTTTCATAGGAAAGTTTAAGCTTTTTGGGGTATTCTTCAACGTCGGGATACTCGAAGTTATCCTGCTGTTCCTCTTCCATGCCTCCGAAGAGAGACATTTGGCCTTCTCTTTCCTGCTTTATTACTACCTGAAGAGCCTTTTTGACTTCAGGGTATGCTATTTCAAGCTGTCTGCGCTTTAATCCAAAGCTATCAAATGCTCCGCATTTGATAAGACATTCTACCGACCTTGAATCAAGGTCGTGAGAAGAAAGCATTCTCTTGCAGAAGTCGTAGAAATTGAGGAACGGGCCTGCAACTGCACGTTCTTCTATAATAGCATCAACGACGTTTTTACCCATGCCCTTAAGACCAATGAGGCCAAAACGTATACCGTTCTCTTCAACCGAGAAAACGCTTTCCGACTTATTGACGTCAGGAGGCAACATTTCAATATTGTGTCCTTGACAAGCCACTATATAGAAGTCGGCGGCCAAGCGGTCTTAGGAAGACAA
>JAZSCR010000223.1:0-8530 GCA_045530715.1 Eubacteriales bacterium | reverse complement strand
GGGTGGGATTAATGGCGGTAACCAGAATAAGCTTACCCTGCTTATCTCCCTTTCCCTTGGCATCTATCTTTGCCTTATATTTACCGTAAGGGATTATCTCATCATCGGAAAAGCCTAATTTTGCGGCGATCTCAGCCACGGGGATCATTTTTGCGCTCTGGGCGATCTCAATATCAGAGGGAAACTTATTCATGGTTTTCTGTATCCTTTCTTATTGGCGTCTTTTTTACCAGTCCTGCCCTTTGCAATATAGGCACGACCCTATTTAATAATATGTACAACACGAAAGCATTGAGGGGGAAGTTTATCAGCGCTGAAAAGCCTAATCTGGGCAAAGCGTAGGTCCAATAGGGCTTGCTGACAAATCCGTAAATGACGGCTATCCAGAGAGAATTATGCAACGATGCCGTCGTAAGCAGGATAAAGGACGTGGGGGCAAGAACAACGATCTTCTTCATTCTTTCCCTGAAGATCATCATAACTATACCCGTAATAAATCCTATAAGGATATTTGTAAGACCGATACCAATGGCGTATCCGCCGCCGTTGCTGTCTATCAAAAATCCCAAAAAGTCTGAACCGAATCCGACGGCCGCACCCCACAGAGGCCCGTAAAGAATTGCGGTAAACATTATAATGGCGTAGCCAACGTTTATTTCCTGTCCTTCTACGCCGAGCATAGGGACGGAAACCACCAATACGGCCTTACAGACAACGGCTATAGCCATAAGCAGGGCGCAACCGACCAAGGTTTTTAAAAGTGCCCCTCGGTCCTTTTTTGAATATCCAAGCAGCAGCTCAGATATAGTGAGTCTGTTCATCGAAGTATCTCCTTTCATCCCGACAATCGGGATTCAGGCAGCTAAAGCCGCCGTACGCCCGTACCGAAAAAATTAACACGGGCGAACAGAGTTGTCCGAACTGTTTTCAGTTTGACAGCGGATGCGGTGTTGTACCGCAGACAAAAGAAATCGTCTTTTCGTCGGTAAGCGACATCCCATCTTACCGCACTTATCGCACATACACCTACTCTGATAGAAAAATTATACCACTATCCGCATTTTAAAGCAATAGTGGTAATAGAAAATTAAAAAATATTTCAAAAGAAATGGGCCGTCCTACACCTCTTGGCAAAACCCTCTGTTCTCCCAACGCCTGATCCTTTTTTCTACGGCCTCGGCAAGAACCAATTCCTTTTCCCCGCAAGATTCTCTTTTTAAGATCTTCGCTTCGAGAACTATAGCTTCAGCTGATGAAATTCCGCCCTGCATCATCCTGTAAATATCCTCTGCCGCCCTCTTCCCTACCGCAGATTCCAATTCTTCAAAGGCAGGGATTCGCTCAATATATAAAGGGTCTGAATACAAAAGCATTTCTTCCTTTTCAGGAAGATAATAATCCTTGCCTCGCTGAGCTTTCTTGAGAGC
This sequence comes from Eubacteriales bacterium, assembly GCA_045530715.1. GTDB lineage: Bacteria > Bacillota > Clostridia > Oscillospirales > UBA644 > JAZQLP01. Next base: position 7,103 of record JAZSCR010000223.1, on the reverse strand, counting down.
GAAGTATTCTCCCGACTGCATTTCAAGAAGCTCGGTATATACTATTTCGCGATTTGTAACGGTATAGTCCTTTCGGCTGTCTATCATGGGCAAGTATCTCATAGACTGCCTTATCTCAGCTATTGACAAATGCGGCTCATAACAAACGATCCTCTCCACAGCCTTCTTTTTTGGCAGAACGCCATAAAGAGAAACGAAGCTGCGAAGATATCTGTCTACGATAAGGTCAATATCGGAATAATAGGGAACCACATTTTCTTCCTCTAAAGAGCCGTTCACACCGGGATCTTCTGCCTCAAAGTAAAGTTCCTCTTCATCAACGGGCAAAAACTCAGAAACCGTTCCGCCTTTTGAGTATATTACCGTTGGAGCATCACTACCGGCTTTAGAAGATATCTCTATAAAGCAATCAAAAACGAATTCGGGTTCGTAGCCTATCTGAAAGACAAACCGGGGCTCTTCCTCTGCAAGATTCTCAAAAGGAACATCTTGAATATTCAGATATTTTGGAAATTCCGCCGTATCGGTATATAACGTTCCCTCCCACGGCGTATCGCCCGAAAAGAAAAAGCAGGCTCGGTCCTTTACTATTCCGTAGGTATCAAGTATGCAAACTGCGAGAGCGGATAAGCTTGTATTTTCAGACAAAAGGATCTTTCGGCTACTCTTATAAGGAGTTTTTACAGTAACCGTATACCAAGTAATATCGTTCATTTATTACCTCCCGAATTTTATACTTTTGATTATACCACCCAGCGCCTTTTTTGTCAATACGAAAAGATGACGGAACATATCGTTCCGTCATCTTCTTCAAATAGAGCTATCTTGCTTTCTCTTTTAACACTGCAGTTATCACGGAGTTCAGCACGGCAAGGATCAATGCGCCCAGCAAACATATCCAAAAGCTGTCTATCTTAAGCCCTGGAAGCATAAAATCGGTCAAGCTTATCATAAAAGCGTTTACCACAAAGCTGAACATACCCACCGTAAGAATAGTAACCACCACAGATACTATCTGCGCCAAGGGCTTGATAAAAATATTCACAAGCCATAAAATACTGCCTGCCGCCAACAGATCCCAAAGAGGTGCCCCGACCGTTACGGACGAGGGGAACACTCGCCACAAAAGGAAAAGGGTTCCAACGCAGGCTATCCATTTAAGTAATATTCTCATCTATTGTTTCTCCAATAATATTAAACTGTAAATATTTTCACCTTGACCTTTTCATCTTGACTATCCACCTTTATATTTACCAGATCAAATCTTCCCGTAAACAGAGAAAGCTCGGTCAAAACATCAGAAACGGTATAGAGCGCGGATGTTGCTTTCCCGATACTCATTCTATCCGTTTCATTCTTACTCACAAATATTTTCAAACGGCCGAAGGTAATAATATTTAAAAATGCTGCAATATCTGCAATGCTTTCTACAAAGTCGTTAAGCCAAAAAAGAGGTAAAGCAAAGAAAAGCCTTATACATCGCTCTTCCCTGACCGAAATATTTATCACGAGAAAAAATGCAGGTTTAATCCACATATATCCTCACCTTCGTAGAGCCGTCTCCGCCGGCATCGATATTAACGACGTCCTCGTCAAGGTCATCGAGATTCTCCATAACGGCGTCAACGGCGGTCATAACGGCATCCATATCAACGCCGTGCTTATCCATTTCCTCTCGCGCATTTTCGGGAATTATCCCTGAATTAAGAACGGGCAATAAAGCCTTTACCAGATTTATGGGTACGCTGATATTAACGTCGGCCTTCTCGTCCCCGTCTTCAGTAAACACCGCAATTCTTATCTTTCTTTTTTTGTTTTTTGCAGGCTTTACAACTGCAGCTTCATAAGAGGAGGTCACACCGTCTTCGCCTATAGCATTAAGAAGCTCCATTCCCTCCTCAACGCTCAATTTGCCTTCCTTTATCATTTCGAGGATACGTTTTTTATCTTTGTTTTCCATGGTTATCTTCTCCTATCTCTTTTTTATCTTTGCAAGAAGTTCCGATGCTTCCTTACTTGATATTTCTCCGGCTTCAAGTTTATCCAACACCTCGGCAACGCTCATAGGCTGAGGCTTCTTATCTCCCCCGACAGGCACTAACCCCAGAGCGTTTAAAAGCTCTTCGGTAAGATTTTTTACCGTCGGATACGATATCCCCATGGTTCTTTCTATTTCTTTGATGTTCCCCTGACAGCGAAGGAACGTCTCCAAATACTCGCTCAACCTTTCATCCAGCGCGCAGTAACGGCATTTAGGAAATTGCCCGGAAAGCTCTGTCTTACAACTGTCACAGGTTAATCGCGTAACAACCAATTCTTCGCCGCATACGGGACAGCGGTCGGGTGTTTTAAGCTTCATACTAATCCTCCTATATTGTCTTTACATACACAGTATATCACATAAAATTAACTTTGTCAATAGAAAAACTTAATATTTTTAATTTTTAAATTAATAAAATTAACAAAGTGGCACATCTACCTCCTTTCTCCAAATTTTCCATAAATTAATATTAATATAAATCTGGCACTTTACACATAATACTCCTGCAAACGAAAAAAGCGCCGGGGACAAAGCATCGAATACCTTTTCGGTATTGAGTGATACTGTTCATTATATCGGTGAGGCATCCTTATTCCGATGTCCTTTTAGTTTGCATCCCGAAGGTTTTTCGGGTTATTAATAAATGAAGACGGTGCGTGTTTTATTCGTCCTGTGGTTGATAGGGGCGAACCCGCCCCTCTTCATCGCAGTAAGGAGTGAATACAATGTCTTCAAACAAGAAGCTCGTACCCGAAGCAAAGGAAGCTCTTGACAGATTCAAGATGGAAGCTGCCAGCGAAGTAGGTGTTAACCTCAAGCAGGGTTACAACGGTGATCTTACCTCTAAGCAGGCCGGTAGTGTAGGCGGTCAGATGGTTAAAAAGATGATCGAGGCTTACGAAAACGGCATGAAATAAATTTTGCCTGAATATTCTTAATAGAAATAAAGGTAAAAGTTCTCGCCTTTGAGTGAGTTGGGGTTTCGGAAAGATATTTTCCGAAACCCTTTGATTTTCTGTAATTATTGCAAAACAACTTGACATTCAGGACAAATAGTGGTATAATCGAATAGGAAAATACACCTGCAAATATTAAAACTTGGAGGATACATACCATGTTAATGGACAGATATCATCAGGCAATCGATGACCTTCTCAAGAAGGTAAGAGAAACTCAGAGAGAGACCGTTATAAAGGTCGGCAATCTCGTTGCAGAAACCGCAGAGCAGAACCGCAAAATATATCTTAACGACATCTGCCACGCTATTGAAAACGACGTTATTCAGAGAGGCGGCGGCCCCATCTTCCTCAAGAGATACGAAAAGAAAGTTACCCAGCTTAATCCCGGCGATCTTCTCTTCGTAAGCTCCGTTTCCGGAAGGACCAAGAAGGTCGTAGATCTTGCTTGGGATGCTATGGAAAAGGGCGTAAACGTCGTAGCCTTCACCAGCCTTGAATACGCTCAGGCCGTTGAACCCGTTCATCCCTCCGGCAAAAGACTCCACGAGTTCGTTACTATTGCAGTAGACAACTGTGCGCCTGCTGCAGAAGCGATGCTTGACGTTGAAGGTATCGAAGCAAAGTTTGCAGCCGCTTCCGGTATCTCTTCCGCATATCTCCTTTGGAGCATCACTTCCTGCGCCGTTGAAAAAATGCTTGCTGACGGTTATACTCCCGGCATTCTCAAGAGCGCAAACTTCCCCGGCGGTTTCGAATACAACGATAAGATTCAGGAACATTACGAACAGTTTGGCTATTAATAAAACAAAAAAACCATCGGGAGTTCCCGATGGTTTTTTAGCAAATTACATTTTTATCGACATAAAGCCCTTGCCGTATATTTCGCTGGTATTGGTAACCACGGTAAAGGCGCTGGGGTCGGCCTTCTTAAGGAAGAGCTGCAGTTTTTTAGCCTGATAGCGGGAGAGAGCCGTAAGGATCATCTTTTCCTCATCGTTGGTATAGGCGCCGTGAACGTCCCATACGGTAGCTCCTCTGTTAAGGTCCTTGGTGATATACTCCCGTACAATGTCGTAGTGCTTTGTAACCACTATCATACTCTTCTTGCTGTTTATACTTTCAATTACCCAGTCAACCATTATGGATTTAAGGAAGAGACCGAGAAGCGAGAAGAGGCAGGTTTCAAGGCCGAAGAGGAATCCGGCAAGAAGTGCTATAACAAAGTCACTTATAAGCAATCCCTTACCGATATCCACCGCAAGATACTTTCGAAGTATCATCGCCAATATGTCGGTACCGCCGGTACTACCCTCAACATTAAAGAGAATGGCCGTACCCAAGGCAGGAATAAGCATTGCAAAAACAAGCTCAAGAAGCTTTTGTTCAGTCAGAGGTCCGTCAATAGGAATAACGTACTCAAAGACCTTTATAACGGCTGAGAATAGGAACGAGCCGTATATGGTCTTTGCCCCAAAGCTCTTATTAACGAAAATAAAGCCCAGAATCAAAAACAATATGTTCAGTACGGAGATATACGTTCCTGCGGATATTCCCACGGGAATGAGCTTTGAAAGAATTATGGATATGGCGGTAACGCCGCCCGTAGTGAAGTTGTTGGGGAGTTTAAAGAAGTAAACGCCGGCAGCAACGATAATAACGCCGAGATTGAGTAAAATAAACTCTTTTATCCCTTGCTTGGTAATCTTAATTTTTTTCATATTAAAGTAATCCACCCCGTAGGCTTATATATCATCGGGCTTCATTCTATCACAAAATTTGCTAAAATTCAAGTACTTAACACATATTTCATAATTTACAACATTCTCCGGAGAAAAAGAATGCAAAAGTGTATTTCATGCCCCAGAAATTGCAACGCAGACCGTTCCTTAGCCTGCGGATTCTGTGGCCGCAGCAACAAAATCGAAATATCAAGAGCCGCCCCTCATTACTGGGAAGAGCCCTGCATAAGCGGTGAAAAGGGTTCGGGTACGGTGTTCTTTACGGGATGCAATCTGGGCTGTGTCTTTTGCCAAAACTACCTTATCAGCCGACGGGCGTCTGAGGGAGAATCCCTTACGGAGCAAGAGCTTGCAGAAGTCTTTCTTGACTTACAGAGGCAGGGGGTTCACAACATAAATCTGGTAACCCCATCTCATTACGCTCTTGAACTTATCCCCATACTGAAAAAGGTAAAACCCTTGTTACAAATTCCCATAGTATGGAACAGTAACGGATACGAATCAGTGGAAACCTTAAAGCAGCTTGACGGACTGATCGATATTTACCTACCTGACCTGAAGTTCCATTCTTCGGAGCTATCAAAACGCCTCTGTTCGGCAGAAGATTATTTTGAAAAAGCAATCGCGGCAATTTCCGAAATGAAGCGGCAACAGCCCGCAGACGTCTTTAACGAGGACGGCCTTATGGAAAAAGGAGTTATAATAAGACATCTGGCTCTGCCTAACCACACCATGGATACCATATCCGTCATAAAGGAAATAAAAGCTCACTTTTCGGCAGATACTTACTTAAGCCTTATGTGCCAATACATACCCGAGGGAAAGGCCATGGATTTTGAAGATATTTCCCGCCGACTAAAACGCAAGGAATACTCAAGAGTAGTGGACTTTGCTCAAAACGAAGGCTTTTACAACTGCTTTATTCAGGATTTCACATCGGCAGACGAGTCATTTATCCCCGAATTTTCTCTTAAAAAGGAGCATAAAAAATGAAATTTTGTACTTGCGGTAAGCTGGTGTCCCCCTGTGACTTCGGATATATCTGCATCTGCGGAAAAAAATATGACGCGGCCATGAATCCTCTTACTGACGAAAGCGAAGCCCAACGAATATCAAAAAGAAAAGCTTACAGATTTAAATATCCCAATATGGGCGACGGTACCGATAACCGTCAGACGGTGGTTGTAAAGGAAAGCGATTATTACGAGGGAATGGAAGAATAAAATGAAAAGCCTGACAAGAATGATCTCTTTGTTTATGATCTGCTTAATATGCTTATCCGCCTGCGGCGTTGACCAATGGGTAACGTACACAAGCGCAAACCGAAGCGTTTCCTTTTCATATTACTCAAAATCGGACAAAACGTCCGCTTTTGAGGCGGAGGAGCTATACGGCGTATACAGAAGCGGACTTTTCGCCGTAAGTATTGCCCTTCAAGGCGGCTCAAGAGATCTAGATAAAATGGCTGAAAGTCTTGCCCGCTTCTACACGACAGATGACGTTACGGTCAGTACCGAATATACAGAAGCGGTTATAGCAGGAAATCTCTGCCGCAAACTCCTTCTTTCCGGCGAAGATATTGCTGAAGGCGCAATTTTCTTTTTTCGAAACGAAAGCACCGACGTTTTCTATACCGTTTACTATTCAATATCTAAAAACGCTCCTGCCGAAGTGGTCGCCCACGTCCACAAAATATTGGAGAGTATAGAGTTTTAATTAATCGGGTTCTCAATATATAGCAAAAGAGCGACGCTTGCGCGTCGCTCTTTCTTTATCTGAGAACTTAGTTGAGTTCTGCAAAGTACTTAATGGTTCTAACCATCTGGCTGGTATAGGAGTTTTCGTTGTCGTACCAAGAAACAACCTGTACCTGATAGGTGTCATCATCGATCTTAGCAACCATGGTCTGGGTGGAATCGAAGAGAGAACCGTATCTCATACCGATAACGTCGGAAGAAACGATTTCATCGGTGTTGTAGCCGTAGGATTCGTTGGAAGCAGCCTTCATAGCGGCGTTGATGCCTTCCTTGGTGATGTCCTTACCCTTAACTACTGCTACGAGAATAGTAGTAGAACCGGTGCAGGTGGGAACTCTCTGAGCGGAGCCGATAAGCTTGCCGTTGAGCTCGGGGATAACAAGACCGATTGCCTTTGCAGCACCGGGGGAGTTGGGAACGATGGAGCAAGCAGCGGCGCGAGCGCGGCGGAGATCACCCTTTCTGTGAGGACCGTCGAGAACCATCTGGTCACCGGTGTAAGCGTGAACGGTGGTCATGATACCGGACTGGATAGCAGCGTAATCGTTAAGAGCCTTAGCCATGGGAGCAAGGCAGTTGGTGGTGCAGGATGCAGCAGAGATAACCT
>JAZSCR010000144.1:0-2473 GCA_045530715.1 Eubacteriales bacterium | reverse complement strand
CTATGGATGACTTGAATGACGCAATGATGAAAATCATTGCCGGTCCTGAGAAAAAGAGCCGTGTGAAGCTGCAGCGGGATCTGCGGATCACTGCGGTCCACGAAGCAGGCCATGCAGTTGCTATGCACAGCCTTCCAACTCATGACCCTGTTCATCAGATATCCATTATCCCCAGAGGTATGGCGGGCGGATTTACCGTTTCCCTTCCCAAGGAGGATAAGAGCTATATGTCAAAGAAGGGCATGATAGACGAGATAGTCACCCTCCTTGGCGGCCGCGCCGCAGAGGCCCTCTGTCTTGACGATATATCCACCGGTGCTTCTAATGACATCGAAAGAGCCACCGCCATCGCAAACAAGATGGTTACCCGCTACGGCATGAGCGAAAAGCTTGGCCCCATAAACTTCGGCAGTACCTCAAACGAGGTATTTATCGGCAGAGATTTCGGCACCCAGAAGAACTATTCCGAAGAGATTGCCATTGAAATCGACCGCGAGGTAAAGGCTATTATCGACGGCGCATATAACACCGCAAAGAGCATCCTTACCTCTAAAATGGATTCCCTCCACACCGTATCAAAATACCTTATGGAGAGAGAAAAGCTTTCGGGCGAGGAATTCAAGACCATTATGGAAACGGGCGTTCTTCCCGAAATAACCAAAAAAGAAGAACCCGTGACCGAAGAACCCACCGAAGAAAAACCCGAGGAAAAAGTAGAAGAATAAACCAAAAGAGAACCGCAAGTTTGCGGTTCTCTTTTTTATAATCTTTTACTCTTCTTGTTCGTTAAAATAATCTCTGTCAAAGAATTCTTTAAGGGTTATTCCCGCCCCTTCGCAGAAACGCTTAACAGTAATAATTTTAGAGCATTTGGTTCTGCCCTTCATCAAGTCGTATATGGCCGAAGGCGACATTCCGCCCTTGAGGGACGCGTCGCAGATATTTACATTCTGCTCCTCGCATACCTCTTGTATTCTCTTTATAATAGCATCGTTTAACTTCATAATTGATCTCCCTCTGCTGAATTATTTCACGGAGTTCCGCAATTATTATATATTTTCTCATAAAATTTCTCTCGTGGAGTTCCACGATATTGACACGATTCTCCTAAAAGTGTATAACAATATCGGAGTTCCACGATAGGAGAATGATATGAAGATAACTTTTGTAGGTCATAGGGATTTATACGGCGATGAAAATTTATGTGCAAAAATTAAAGCAGCAATTACCGAAAACATAGATAAAAACACCGAAACCATATTTTATTGCGGGGGTTACGGCGATTTTGATAGTATGTGTGCAAGAGTCTGCCGCAGGATAAAAGAAGAAGGCTTTATATGTAATATAGTTTATGTGACCCCGTATATAACAGAGTCACAGCAACAGAAAATAAAATATCTTATTGATTCCAAACTCTACGACTCATCATTATATCCCCCTTTGGAAAACGTTCCTTACAGATTTGCGATAATAAGGAGAAACGAGTGGATGATAAATAATTCAGACCTTATTGTCGCCTATGTAAAGCGTTCTTACGGAGGGGCATATAAATCTTTGGAGTACGCAAAACAAGAGAAAAAGAACATCATAAACCTTGCAATATAAAAAGATAAAGAGAAACGGAGTCCTTTCGGACTCCGTTTCTCTTTATTTATATACTTTTACGCTTCTTCAAACTGGTCTTTGCCTACGCCGCAAAGGGGGCATACCCAATCCTCGGGAAGGTCTTCCCACTTGGTGCCGGGCTCGATGCCGTTATCGGGATCGCCCTTTGCTTCTTCGTATTCGTATCCGCATACTACGCAAACGTGTTTCATAGTGTAATTCTCCTTTATATTATAATTTTTTTATGCTAGTTCTTTTGCAAGAGCAGTTATCTGCTCCTTATTAACGTCGCTTACAGCCGAGTGGATGGTGACGGTGGTGTCGGTATAGGTAATATCCTTGCTGTTTTCAAGCATCTTCTTTATTACCTTTGCCGCCATGGGGGCCCATGTTCCGTTCTCTATTATACCCACGGTGCGGTTTTTATACCCTCTTTCGGTAAGCTCGTGGATAAACTCTCTCATAAAGGGGAATATCTCGGCGTTATAGGTGGTGGTTGCAAGGACGATCTTTCCGTATCTGAATGCATCCTCAACAGCCTCTGCCATGTCGCATCTTGCAAGGTCGTTTACAGTCACCTTGGGGCAACCCTGCTTTTTGAGCTCTTCTGCAAGAAGCTCAACGGCCTTTTTGGTGTTGCCGTATACGGAAGTGTAGCAGATTACCACTCCCTCGCTTTCAACCCCATAGGAAGACCAGGTGTTGTAAAGGCCAAGGTAATAGCCCAGATTTTCCTTAAGCACGGGGCCGTGGAGGGGGCAGATTATTGCAATATCAAGGCCGCTTGCCTTTTTAAGAAGGGCCTGAACCTGCATACCGTACTTACCAACGATACCGAAATAGTATCTTCTTGCCTCGCAAGCCCAAT
>JAZSCR010000232.1:0-4393 GCA_045530715.1 Eubacteriales bacterium | reverse complement strand
ACGTCAATACAAACGGTCTGGTTAAGGTTATTATCGTTACATTTGTTTGCCACTTTTATCACTCCGTATTATAGATTTGGTCTGTACTACAGTATATGAAAAAAGTGTCGAAGCGTTACAATAGGGGCCAGGGGCCAGGGGACAGGGACCAGGGAACGCCTGCGGGCGGGAGGGGAACGGAGAGTGAAGAGAATAGAGCGTAGAGAGTAGGGACGCTGCGGCGGGCAACAAAAAAGAGCCCTCTTTTTTCAAAGAAGGCTCTTATTATTCTGCACAATATCTGCGTAAGCGTTGACGATTATGTCTGCTTTTTCCTGGCCCCTGGACCTTGGCCCCTGGCCCCTATCTCCAATAAGTGTCTTTGGTTATCTTCGCCACCTCTTTTGATTGGGCAGCTTCGAAAAGGAAGGTATAAACGGGGAATATTTTCTTCATGTCATCGGCCACGATCTTTGGAAGGTCGGGGGAGAACATCAGCTCTCTGTCAGGGGAGAAGGTGGATACTGCAATACTCTTTCTGTCCGCCCAATTCCTTGCCTCGTCGGACAGGTGGGGGAATTTCGTGCGCTTGTACTTCTCGCCCTCAAGGACGAAAACGTTCTGGCTCATGTAGGCGTCGTTTGCGGCTATCCAAAAGTCGTCCTTTTGCTCTACCATGTCGCGGACGCGTGCAATATGCTCCTTGTCCATCCAATAATATCCGCACCCGTAAGCCACACCGAATGGGGTTATCTCAAAATAAAAGGCGGGGGTGTCGGGATAGAGCTTTTTTGGGCGCATAAAGGTGCACCAGCAGGATGAACGGAAAAGGGTCTTGTCGTAGGAAAAACGGGTGTCACGGTAGATTCGGGATATACCCCTGCCTATACGGGGGTTGCAGTCGGCGTAGGGGTCGCACTCCTGAATCACGGGTAGCACCTCATTTATAAGCTCCTCAAAGGGCTGACGGACGTATTTTTCCAGATCGTCCTTGTGGGCGTGATAATATTCCTTTGAGTTCTTTTCCTTGTTAGTTACGAGAAAATTTATAGTTTTTTCGCTGAAGGGCATCAGGAGAGTCCCTCCTCTTTTCTTGAAATGAGAAATATAACTGCAAAGCCCAGCGCCGCGGCTAATATGGGCGCGTATATAAGCCCCTTATCCATAGCGAGGGGAAGCACTGACTCAATTATAATGTCGGCGGCGGATGCGGCAACAAAACCGATAATTATGAGGAAGGTCTGCTTTGTAAACCTCTTCATGGCCTTATCCATAACCTTGACCACCACGAAAACTCCAATAAGCACCGAGAGGGCAATGGGCAACAGATAAAGAATATCAAGCTCCTTGATAGCGGTTACGAAGGGCTCGTAAATGCCAAGCACCAGCATCATATGGGAGAAGGAGATGCCGGGGAGAACCAGAGCCGCCGCAAGGAATACTCCCGCCACCAAAAGGACCACGTATCCCCAGATACTTGAGCCGAGGGAAATGTTGAGGGCATCCTCGGGAATAAGCCCCAGAAGAAAGACCACAGCCGCGCCCAGAACGGGATACAGAGCATCGTAAAATTTAACCTTCGAGGATGTTTTTGCCTGCTTGAAAATAAGGGGTATACCGCCCAGAATTGCCCCCGTAAAGAAGGAGTATACGGGGAGAGGGAAGCGTCCCATAAGCCATTCCATGACCCCCGAAAAGAGGACGAAGCCGCCCCCTATAAATATAACGTAGAAAAGCAGGGTGAGGAAATTTTTCTTAAAGTCCTTAAAGATGTTACTTGCCGAATCCACAAGCCTGTGATAAAACCCGAAAATGAGGGCCATGGTGCCCCCACTCATGCCGGGAACTATCATCGCCGCCCCCGTAAAGAGGCCCTTGGCCGCTTCGGGGAGAGCTTTTTTTATGTTAACCTTATTCACGGTAATTCTCCTTAAAGTGGATTATATATGGATTATACCACATTCAGCGCATTTTTTCAACCCCTCGGTAATTGACATTTTATAAAAAATATGATATACTGAAAAAAAGCATAAAACCGAAGAAAGGTTGGGTAAATTAATGGGACTTATTAAAGCTATAGGCGGAGCAATAGGCGGCACCTTGGCCGACCAGTGGAAGGAATATTTCTATTGCGACGCTCTTGATAAAGACGTTCTTATGACCAAGGGAAGCAAGCGTGTTTCGGGACGCTCTTCCAACACCAAGGGCGAGGACAATATCATCTCCAACGGCAGTATCGTTGCCGTAGCCGACGGTCAGTGTATGATAATCGTTGAGCAGGGAAAGGTGGTAGAGGTCTGCGCCGAGGCGGGCGAGTTTAAGTACGACTCCTCAACCGAACCTTCCATCTTTGCGGGAAATCTGGGTCAGAGCATCCTTGACACCTTCAAGACCGTGGGTAAGAGATTTACCTTTGGCGGCGACACGGGAAAGGACCAGAGGGTGTATTACTTTAATACAAAAGAGCTTATGGATAATAAGTTCGGCACCCCCAGCCCCGTGCCTTTCCGCGTGGTTGACAGAAATATCGGCCTTGACGTTGACGTGTCGGTAAGATGCAGCGGTATTTATTCCTACAGAATAAGCGACCCCCTTATCTTCTACGCAAACGTTTGCGGTAACGTAAGCGATACCTTTTACAGAAGCGAAATAGAAGCACAGCTCAAGACCGAGTTTATCTCGGCTCTTCAGCCTGCCTTCGGCAAAATATCCACCCTTGAGATACGCCCCAGCGCTTTGCCCTCCCACGTTGACGAGCTTTCAAAGGCTATGAACGACGCTCTCAACGAGAAGTGGTCAAAGCAGAGAGGTCTGACGGTGGTATCCATCGCCCTCAACCCCGTTTCTCTTCCCGAAGAGGACGCCAAGATGATAAAGGACCTTCAGCAGAAGGCAGTTATGCGCGACCCCACTATGGCGGCGGCAACTCTGGTTGGAGCTCAGGCTCAGGCTATGCAGGATGCGGCAAAGAACGAGGGCGGCGCAATGACCGGATTTATGGGCATGGGTATGGCCATGAACGCAGGCGGCGGTGTGAACGCTTCCCAGCTCTTTAATATGGGACAGCAGCAGCCCGCCCCCCAGCAGAAGAGAGCCGACTCCTGGACTTGTGCCTGCGGCAAGGAAGCCGTGGGGAATTTCTGTACCGAGTGCGGCGCCAAAAGACCCGAGGAGTCCAAGGGCTGGAAATGCGCCTGCGGAAGCCTGAACAAGGGTAAATTCTGCCCCGAATGCGGCGCTAAAAAGCCTGCCGAGGCAAAGCTCTACAAATGCGATAAGTGCGGCTGGGAGCCCGAAGACCCCGAAAATCCCCCCAAGTTCTGCCCTGAGTGTGGGGATAGGTTTGGGGAAGAGGACGTTCAGTAAGGGGCCAGGGTCCAAGGTCCAGGGGCCAGGGAACAGAAAGATATAGCCCCTACCGCTAACGCAGATATTATGCAGAATAATAAGAGCCTTCCGAAGACGGAGGGCTCTGTTTTTTGCGCGAAAGCGCAAGGTGCGGTGTGTCACCTGACACACTGTACCCAAGCCCCCCTCTCGAGGGGGGGATGTCACCTTCGTGACAGGGGGGAGTTGCTAACAGAGATTCTGCGTAATATTCGGCACGATTGCTGTTGGGATTCTGTATAAGAGGACAGACGTTTCCCGTCTTACGCAGAATGCAGAGAACCCACTCCCACCACCGTAAACGGTCCCCCTCCCTCAAGAGGGAGGCAATCGTTTCCCGTGTAGCGCAGAATACAGACAACCCACTCCCGAACAACGCTTGCGTTGTTTCGCCGCCAGCGGCCCTCCCCCCTCGATAGGGGGGCTTGAATTAGCGCGTCAGGTGACGCGCATCACCTTGCGCTACCGCGCAGGGATTATCCCCTATCAATTTCAATCGTCACCGCAGGTGACACCGCTTTTCACTGACCACTGAACACTGATCACTGACCACTGGGAATTATTGCCACAGCAATAATTCCCTTACCAATTTTTTCGACTATCTTTCACTTCCCGAATGTGCTATACTGTACACATCATTTGCCTCGCCCGTCGGGGCAAGAAAGGAAGTGAAAGTATGAATATAAGGAGCTTTTGGAGTAAGGGTATCACCCTCTGCTTGGGAGTTGTTTTTGGCTGTCTTGTCCTCTTTTTTACCGCCACACCCTCTGCGGCGGCGGACGGAGAGAGCTACGGCGGCAGAGTTACCACATCCTCAACCGCCCTCAACGTAAGAAGCACTCCTTCGGCCACCTCGTCAAAGCTTACCACCCTTCCCAAGGGCAGCTACGTTACGGTGGTGGGCGTGGAGAACGGCTGGTATAAAATAGAGTTTGGCAAGGGTATCTACGGATACTGCGCCGCTGATTATCTCACCCCCGTGTCGGGGTCATACCCCGCCTACGTAAGCGCGGGAGGGGGCAACCTC
>JAZSCR010000033.1:0-3545 GCA_045530715.1 Eubacteriales bacterium | reverse complement strand
GGTAAGGATGAGTATAAGCACGGTGGTGCCTGCGGAGAAGATGCCCGTATCCTCCACCATGGTGGGCAGCCAGCTGTTTATGCTTTCTCTTATTATGCCGTGGAATATTGCCGCAAGAACGGTAAAGACTATGGCAACGAGAAGGGGCTTGTTGGCAAAAATAGACGGGCGGGCACTGCTTATCTTGTCTGCAGATTTTATTACGGAGACCTGTTGTTCGGGGTCTTCTTTAAAGAAAATGAGGATCAGAACGACCACTACCGCGGAGAATACGGCAGGAACCACAAATATGGTCCTCCATACTGCAAACTGACGGAGAAGGGCGGAGGTGCTCCATGCCAATATGTAACCCGTGATGCAGGAAAGGGACATGACGAAGGAAGCGGAAATGAGACGTTTGCCTTCAAAGTTATGAGCCAGGCATCTGATTATGGGGGACCAGAGCATGGATTGGAAGATTCCGTTGACTACCCAAGCGGCTATCATAATGTAATAGCTTGAGGTGAGACCCATGATAAGGTTTGCCGCCACGGATACCGTAAGGCCTACCGTAAGCATTATTTTAGTGGGAAGAATATCTCCCAATCTTCCCGATATAAGCTGGCCTATGGCGTAGCATATGAGAAATCCCGAAGCTATGACCCCCGTTTTATCGGTAGACAGGTTCATTGCCTCGCAGATGGCGGGGTTTGCGACGGAGAAGTTGAGCCTGAGCATATACGCGCATACGTAAGCGATAAAGCAAAGGGCAAGGATACGTTTCTGATAAGAGCTGTATTTATTTTTAGCCGTATTTACGGGGGATTTTTCCTTCAGCGCGGTGACTGACATGGGTATCGTCTCTTTTCTGTTGATAAAAGTGGTTTTTTACAAAATTAAAGACCCACCCAACCGTGTCTTATAGCAAGGGCAAGCCCTCGCATATGCGGCAATTTCAAAACCTCGGTTCACCAAGGCAGGGTAAATCCTCTCAACAGCTTTGCGCTTCCAACGTCCCTTGACAACGTATACGTTGCCACAGGGGAGGCCTGCAAACCCACTGCCGAAGCCGGAATCCCTTTTTTGAAATGTAGGTTTTTATACACCGCAAAATCACGAATTGCGCAGGTTAGATCTTCGTTATTGTTTGTTAAATGAGTTATTCTTCGGTTTCCTGAGCCGAAAGCTCGTATTCGTCCAACTGTCGGTCAAATACTTCCATAACTGCGTTGAATTCCTCTTCACTTTCAATGGTAATGAGGAGCTCGGGATCGTCCTTGTCCTTCTTGAGAATAAGGAATTCGCATTCCTCGTTTTCAAGCTGATCTGCATCTGCAAGAGCAAGGTAGAAATTGCCGTTGTATTCAACGCCGTCGATAATGGCAAACTCGGTAGCGTTGCCCTCTTCGTCGTAAAGGGTAACGGTATCGTTGCCTTCGGTTATATTGTTAAGCTGGTCGTTCATAGTGACCTCCAAGAAAATCAGTTTAGTTACACTTATATTTTACATCAAAAACCCTTCCTTGTCAACACCTTTGACGAAATTTCCTAAAATTTATTATCCCCGTTTTTACCAACTTCGGAAATTTTGCAACTTTATTGGGTTTTCCTTGACAAATAGCCCCGAAAAATGTATAATTATTTTGTATAACCTTATGCAAGGAAGATGAGGAACGCATATGAGAAAGCTTTTTATCGTAAATCCCGCAGCTTTGAGAGATAAGACCGAGGACACCGTATCCAGAATAAAATCTTCATTTGGAGAGGACGCCGTTGTAATGCTCACCCAAAAGGGTGGGGATGCGGAAGCCTTTGCCCGTACCCGGGTGGCCGACGAAGTGTACGCCGTTGGTGGCGACGGAACGGTGTGTGAGACTGCAAACGGTCTTGCCTTGCGTATTCTCGAAAAGGGCTACGGCCCCGATGAGCTTCCCACATTTGCGGTCATTCCCGCAGGTAGCGGTAACGATTTTGCCCGTTCCGAGTACGGCACGGAGCTTACCACAACTACTGCCATAAGCGACCTTTCTTCCGGAAAGTACGGAAAACAGCCCTTTGACGTGGGCAAGGTTTTGGTGGGCGAGGATAAACAGCCCAAGTTTTTCGTTAATATCGCATCGGTGGGCTTTGACGCCGAAATAGTAAAGAATGCCGAGCGATACAAAAAGAATCCTCTTACCAGAAGATTCAGTTATATTTTGTCCATCCTCTACACTATATTTAAGTTTAAGGGGGTTGACGTGGAGATAGAGTGTAACGGCAAGGTTACCTCCCACAAAATGCTCCTTATGGCCATTGCCAACGGCCGTTATTACGGCGGCGGCATAAAGATAGCACCCAAAGCTGATATGAACGACGGCGTGTTCGACGTTATTTCCGCGCCTATGCTCAGCCCCTTCAAGACCCTGACCCTTCTGCCCACCCTTCTTAACGGCAGTCACCTTAAGGATAAAGCGGTCACTTTTGTCAGGGCAGACAGAGTCAGAGTAAAGAGCAACGAGGGAAATATCCTTCTCAACCTTGACGGTGAGCTTTTCCCCACCGATTTAGCCGACTTTGAGGTGCTTCCTTCTGCTATGAACCTCTACGCAAAAGAGGACTGCTGAAAGAGCTGCTGTAAAGTATAACGCGTTTACACCTACGCTTTTGTCCGCCGTATCGGGGTTTGGAACAAAGGAAAGAGCAACCGTATCTTGGGTGGTATTTTCTGCTCCGATAACTGCCGTAACCAAGGGCGAATATTCACCGTTTTCGTGATAGTATACGACAATTTCGGGAACGTGGTATATATGCTCTGCAGTATAGATTCCCATATTAAAGGGCTCACTGCTCTTCAAATAGAAGCTTTGACCCGAGCGAAGATAGGGTGCTTCGTCGCCTGACAAGGTGTAGACCTTAACATTGGCGGGCAGGTCGGTTATTCTTATGATTCCGCCCATAATGCTTTCTATCTTCATAATATCCGAAGCGTACTCCCCGTATGAGTCCTGTTTTATGGCGTACGACCCGCCGATGACCCTTAATGATGTGGGTACGGGTGTTTTATCATAGCCCGCTTTGAGGACTGCGGCCAGATATTTCTTCTCCTTTGCCGTAAGCCCCTTTATTACAGAGGTGTGTGACCTCTTTCCGATGAGTATATCAAGGGCGTATTGGGTAAGAGTGTAGGCTCTTTGCTCCTTTATGCCGTATTTTTCCATATATCCCAAAAGGTCAAGAGCCGAGCCTGCCCGCAAAAGAGCGGCCACCTCGCTAAGCTCTGCATCCTTGCCGAGAATATCCTTAAGAGCATCCTCGGTCAAAGTTACGGGAGAGCCGTAGCCCTCAAGAGTTTGGGGCTCCTTGCTTCCCAGGGTAAAAAGGTAGCTTTCCTCAAGGGTGGTGGCCTGAGAGGGGAGAATAAAAACCGAGGTCAGGAGTAAGGCGGCCATAAGAATGGCTGTTAAAAAACGGATACTTTTCATATTAATCCTCCATTTCGTTTTCCACCTAATTATTTGCAAGATAAATACGATTATTCATATAAGAAAGGTAAGGTGCCCTAACAGTGAAGAAAAAAGGCATAC
>JAZSCR010000225.1:0-3886 GCA_045530715.1 Eubacteriales bacterium | reverse complement strand
AAAGAAGCTCCTCGGAATCGATAACCTTGACCTCTCTCGTTATCTTTGCAGATAGGGCAGGGAACTCTGCTTTCAAAAGCTCGTTGGTGTCCGCTATCGCGCCAACTATTTTTTTAACCGTATCCACAAGATATTCGCGCGTGCGGTCCTCTCTTGTGATAACCTTTTCCCAGTCCCACTGGTCAACGTAGAGGGAGTGGATATTGTCCATCTCCTCATCCCTGCGGATAGCGTTCATGTCGGTATAAAGGCCTTTTCCGGGGTGGAAGTCGTATTTCCAGAGAGCCATTCTCTTCCATTTTGCCAGAGAATGAACGATAGCAACGTTTTCGCCCGTTTCCTTTATATCGAACTCAACGGCTCTTTCTATTCCGTTAAGGTCGTCGTTAAGACCCGACGAGGGGCGAACGAAAAGGGGCGCCGATACTCGGATGAGATTAAGCTCCTTTTTAAGCTGCTCCTCAAAAAGCTTTTTCATCAGGCCTATGGCGTCCTGAGTCTGATATAGGGTAAGGGACGAGCTGTATCCCTCGGGAATATACGTCTTGCTCATAAAAGATTCGACCTTTCGTGTCTGTGTGTGCAGATATGTGTGTTTATACATTAATAATTAATTATATCATAAAGAATTGGCTTTCTCAACCCATAAATATGAATTTTTATCGAAAACCCATTAAAAATAAAACAAAAAACGGGTTGCCGCATTACGCAGCAACCCAAATTTCGGTCTGATACTTAGAACGTAGCCTTGTCAATAGCCTCTTCGTTGTAGATAACGCCGTAGGTTTCTACAAGGCCTTCATACATTTCGGTATACTTTTCGCCCTGAACGCTTGCGGTGGAAGAAACCTTCCAGAAGGGTTCGTTTTCAGCAGCGTAGTATACAACGTAGTAGCCTTCTTCTGCTTCAACTATTTCAACGTCGCCAACCTGACGGGCTTCATCAAAGAGCCATTCCTCGATTTCGGGGTTGTTACCCTCGTTGGTCATAGCCTCATAGGAATTAGCGCCGGTAAGAGGAGCATCTTCGCCTTCAGTCTTTGCTTTACCGAGAGCATTGAATGCTTCTGCGGTCTGTTCGCCTGCCTTGAACTCGTCAAGGAAAGCCTGAGCTGCGGCAAGAGCGTCGGCCTTGTTCTGTTCGTTAACTTCGGATTCGTCCTCTTCGGTCTTTTCGTCGTCTTCAACGGTTTCTACCATTACGAATGCAAATTCGATATCTCTGAGGTTGTAATCCTTAAGTTCCGTGCTGTCGTAATATACGACGGTGTATTTATTTGTGCCTTCAAAGTATTCAACGTCACCTGCAACTCTTTCTTCGCTGAGGAGCCATTCCTGAACGTCCTCTGCATAAGAGCTTACGTAAGCGCCGTCAACAGCGGTAATGTCCTTCTGTTCGATTTCCTTACCGTCCTCTTTCTCTTCTTCATCCTTTTCTGCTGCAAGCTGATCCTGAACGAACTGCTCGAAAGCTTCAGGGGAAGTAGCGGCTGCTACGAGAGCGTTAACGTTACTGAGAGCTTCAGTCTTGCTCTCTTCGTCGTTCGCCTTGAAGGAGTATGTGTAAAGTCTGCCGTCAAAGGTGGTGAAAGTTGCAAGATTTTCGTTCTTGTATTCTTCAGCCTCTTCGTCGCTTACTTCGATGTTTTCGTAAACGTGGTTAGCGTATTCGGAAACGTAGTATTCGTTTGCAATGCACTGACGGAAAGTTTCGAGATCCATGCCGTCGCCATACATAGCTTCAAGATACTTGGAAGTGGTGTAGCCGTAAAGAGCAGCATAGGTTTCTACCTGAGAAACGGCGGCATCAACGTACTCTTTCTGGGCAACTTCATCACAAGTAAAACCTGCCTTTTTGCCTTCCTGAACCATAATGGACTGCTGTACTGCTGCAGCGGAAGCCTGCTCGGTAAAAAATTCTACCCAAGTCTGATCGCCGTACTTTGTAGTCTGGGATGCAGGAGGGAGCTTACTATCGTAACCCAAAAGGGAGAGATAATTGCCGTAAGTGTTCAAAAAATTGTTGTAAGCACCGGTGTAGAAATAGCCGTATTCAACGGAATTGACAACGTCATCTCCAACCTTAATAGCCTGCTGCTGCTTGAGGTACATGCTGGATCTGGTGATAACGGAGAAGAGTACTACAGCAACAAGAAGTATGCCGCAAACAATCATGGTAGCGATAACCGCGGGAGTCATGATCTTTTCGGACTGATTGTTTTTGTTTGCCATTTGTTTGACCATCCTTGTCTATGTGTAATGGGGTGCGAGAAGACGCACCT
Source organism: Eubacteriales bacterium (assembly GCA_045530715.1). Classification (GTDB taxonomy): domain Bacteria; phylum Bacillota; class Clostridia; order Oscillospirales; family UBA644; genus JAZQLP01. The sequence continues at coordinate 1,604 of JAZSCR010000225.1, read as the reverse complement.
CGCATATTAAAGTTATATACCAATACATTGTACAACAAAAACCCGTCTTTGTCAAGGGGTATAGCGGTAAAGTTTATGAATTTTTAGTATGAAAAGGCTTATTTGGGGGTTTCACTATCCTTTTCTCCCATTCTAAGGGGTGAAAATCAAATATAATCGTAACATTTGTTAAAAAGTGTTGAAATTTCTCCCGAAATATGTTATTATTAAGTGTAGAATATTCAGCGAAAGAAGGTGTTGGCTTGAACGAGAGCGATCTGAGGATACTAATTCTCTATACCGTATCCGCCGCAGGTCGGGGAATATCCCCCGAGGACGTGTGCGACCTGGTGGCTACCGACAAGCTGGGGCACCTTAACGTTCGAGAAAGCTTTGAAAAGCTCCGGGAAGAAAAGCTCCTCACCGTTCTTGAGGACGGCGGCGTGGGGTACACCTATATTTCCGATGAGGGCAAACTCATTGTTGAGCAGCTCCAAGGCAACCTCTCCATCTCTCTCCGCAAGGACATTGCAAAGAGAGCTGTGGGCATAATGGAAAAACTCCGCGGAGAGCTTGACGTTACCGCATTTTACGAGGAAAGCAGGTCGGTTCACGGCGGCTTTGACGTAAATCTGGGACTTTCGGACAGAGGTGAAAAGCTCTTCACCCTCACCCTCTACGCACCCACGGCCATTCAGGCTGATATGATGGTTAAAAATTTCAAATCAAATCCCGCATCTGTTTATTCGGGACTTATAAATCTTGTAACCGAACAAAGAGACTGACACACCATAATACGGAGGACGATACAAAATGGCAAAGGAAAAGCTTTTCCGTGAAACACCCTTTAACGGCTACAACCGTGACGACGTAATGGCATATATTGCCGAAACCGACAAAAAGAATACCGAACTTCGCGCAGCGGATATTCAGGAGAAGAACTCTCTGGCCGCAGACCTTGAAGCAAAGACTCAGGAGGTTGAAAAGCTTAACGGCGTTATCGACTCCCTTAACTTTGCCGTTGAGGAAAAGACTACCGCTTACGACGAGCTTGCAAAGGAATTTGAAGCATATAAGGCCGAAAATGAAAGCAAGGCAAACCTTCCCGATCCCGAAACCGTAGAGGCCGAGAAGAAAGAATACGAGGCAAAGATAGCCGCACTTACGGCAGAGCTTGAGGAAGCAAAGGCAAAAATATCCGAGCAGGATGATCAGATACGCTCCCAGATAGAAAACATCTGCGCCCTTCAGGCAACTCAGGACACATCTTCCGCTGTAAGAACAAGACTCGAAGAGGCAGAAAAGGCCCTTGCGGAAAAGGACGAAAAGATAAACTTCCTCCAGCAGGGCTGGGAACAGTATAAAAAGAACTACGGCAAATACCTTGAAATTGCCGATTCTGCAGAAAAGATAGTGGCAGACGCCCACACCGAAGCAGGAAAGATCCTTGCCTCCGCCGAAGAAAGCGCAGCAAAGACCAAGGCTGCCGCCCTTAAAGAAAAGCAGGACGTACTTGACAACATTAACGGCGAGATACAGATGCTCATCTCCAACGCCGTAAAGGAAAGCGGAAGAATAATCGCCTCCGCTGAAGAGCGCGCCCGTCTTATCAGAAGCACCGCAAT
>JAZSCR010000139.1:0-2576 GCA_045530715.1 Eubacteriales bacterium | reverse complement strand
CCGACTTGGGTTTAACGTGCTGGAATTCTACGATCTGGTAAACGTTGCCTTCCATTTCGAAAGTAACGCCGTTTCTGAAATCGCCGGCTAAATACATTTTATTATCCTCCGTTATTTTGGAATGTATGTATTGATCCGGCGTAATTTCATTGCCGGACAATAATAATCAGACAGGTCTGTCAATAGAATATATTATACAGTATTTGTGGCCTTTTTTCAAGAGGGTATGAGAAAAATATATTGAAGATTAAGTGACATTTGTGTTAATTTAGCATAAGGAGTGTGTTTATGAGAGTGGTTTTTGCTGATAAAGGGCAGAAATGGGGTAAATCCAAAAGGATAACCGCCCGAATTATCTTTATTTTTGTCGCCTTTTTTGCTGTAATAATGATTTCGGGATTTGCCGTTGGGAGTAACGCCCCCGTTATAGTAATTGATCCCGGACACGGAGGGCAAGATAGCGGGGCCGTAGGTATAACGGGGGTATATGAAAAAGACCTTAATTTGCAAATGGCGGAGGTGTTGAAAGAGCATTTTGAAAACGCGGGATATAAGGTGGTTATGACCAGAACCGAGGACTCGGACACCGACGGGAAGGACGGATTTGATAAGACGTCAGATATTGTAAACAGACAGAAAATTTGCGAATCTTACGGGGAAAACGCTCTCTTTCTTATGGTACATATGAATGCCTCCACGTCCTCAAACGATAAGGGCTTTCAGGTGTTCTACGGAACGGGTAATGTGGATGCCAGTCTAAGTCTTGCTCAGAATATTTATAACTCTATTGCCGATGCTGCTATGGTGACCCGTTTAAGGGAAGTAAAGGAGGCGCCGAAAACCGTGTACCTCTGCAAAAACGTAAAGGTGCCTTGCGTGCTTATAGAGTGCGGGTTTATTACCAATTCCGCCGATACGGCTTTTTTATGCTCGGAAGAGTACAGAAAAGATCTGGCTTATGTAATTTTTAATGGAGTGCAGACCTATCTTAACCCAAATAATTCCTCCGTTGTAGAATAAAAGTCACATATTTATACGGAAATCATCAAAATTTGCTGATACAATGTATAGGAAATAAAAAACATTTTAAGGAGAACAAAACAATGAGCAAAATTCTTGTTGAAACTTCCGCAAGACACGTACACGTATCTAAAGAGGATCTCGCCGTTCTTTTCGGCGCTGACCATGAACTTACCGTTAAGAAGATGCTTTCCCAGCCCGGCCAGTTTGCCTGCGAGGAAAGAGTTACCATAAAGGGCGTTAAGGGCGAACTCAAGAACGTTTCCATTCTTGGCCCCGTAAGACCTGCAAGCCAGGTTGAAATCTCCCTTACCGACGCAAGAAGCATCGGTGTTACTGCTCTCGTAAGAGAATCCGGTGATATCGAAGGTACCGAAGGCTGCACCCTCGTAGGACCCTGCGGTGAAGTAGTTCTCGAAAAGGGCGTTATCGCTGCTAAGAGACATATCCACCTCACTCCCGAAAGCGCTGCTGAATTCGGTGTTGCTGACAAGCAGATCGTAAGCGTTAAGGTTGAGACCGAGGACCGTTCCCTCGTATTCGGTGACGTTGTTTGCCGTGTAAGCGAAAAATTCGCACCCGCTATGCACATTGATACCGACGAATCCAACGCTGCCGCTTGCAAAGGCGTTGTATACGGCGAAATCATCGCGTAATTTAATGACTGATATAAAATTATGGAACAAAGCTCCCCTCTACGATGGGGAGCTTTGCGACCAACCTGAGCCTTTTATCCGTCCCTTTTTGGTTGAAAAATCGGACGTTGCCCGTCCCTGCATACTCATATATCCCGGCGGCGGATATCTTAACAGGGCGGACGAGAAGGAAGGCCGCTTGGTTGCGGAGAGATTTAACGCTGCAGGGGTAAGTGCCTTTGTGGTTGGATACAGATGTGTACCATACTATTATCCCGCGCCTTATCTTGATGCTCAAAGGGCAATAAGATACGTCAGATATAACTCCGAAAAGTTTGGGATTGATCCCAATAAAATAGGTGTAATGGGCTTTTCCGCGGGAGGTCATCTTGCATCAATGGTTTCCGTGCATTACGATGCTTGTAAGGAGCCTGTTGACGATATAGATCTGGTATCCGCCCGTCCCGATTTCACTATTCTCGGATATTCTGTTACCACAAGCGACCCTGCAATATCCACCCAGCGTTCTCATAAGCACCTTATGGGTGACGAGAGATTTTTCAACGACCCGGAGTTGCTTGAGTATCTGAGCGTTGAAAAATACGTAACTTCGGAATGTCCGCCCGCTTTTATCTGGGCTACGGCTACCGATAAGACTGTCAACTGTGAAAACTCCATCGTTATGGCAAGAGCTTATTGGGAAAAGGGCGTTTCTTGCGCGCTCCACATCTTTGAGGTAGGCGGCCACGGTCTCGGTCTTGCAGACGGAGTATACCGTGAGAATCTGAATTTCCCCACCGTAAAACAGTGGGCCGACCTTTGCGAAGAATGGCTCAAATCTCTGTTTAAGTAGTATATATGGAATCCGCCGGGTATTTTCTCGACGGATTTTTCTTTTTACTATTGCAAAAACTATAAAAT
>JAZSCR010000199.1:0-3706 GCA_045530715.1 Eubacteriales bacterium | reverse complement strand
AAGGCAGTTCTCAACCTCAAAAAAGAGGGTAAGGTTGCAATGGTGGGCGACGGCATAAACGACGCTCCCGCACTCACCGCTTCGGACGTGGGTATAGCCATTGGGGCGGGTACCGACGTGGCAATAGACGCCGCCGACTGTGTGCTGATGAAGAGCCGACTTGACCACCTTCCCGCGGCCCTCAGGCTCAGCCGAGCCACCTTGCGAATAATAAAGGAAAACCTTTTCTGGGCCTTTATTTACAACGTTATAGGCATACCTCTGGCGGCGGGGCTCTTTATCCCCCTTTTAGGTTGGGAGCTTAACCCAATGTTCGGGGCGGCGGCTATGAGTCTGTCAAGCTTTTGCGTGGTATCAAACGCCTTAAGGCTGAATCTGTTTGACCCCTTTGACTCAAGAAAAGACAGAAAGAAAAGAATAACTCACAAACAAAAGGAGATAAAAAATATGACCAAGGTAATGAAGATAGAAGGCATGATGTGTGGCCATTGCGAGGCCAGAGTTAAGAAGGTGCTGGAAGCCCTTGATGCCGTAGAAATGGCAGAAGTAAGCCATATTAACGGCACAGCCACCCTGACCTTAAAGAGTGACGTTGACAACGCACTCCTCACCAAAACCGTTGAAGACCAAGATTATAAGGTAATTGGAATTGAATAAAGAACGTCGGCTTTCCGAAAGGAAGGCCGATTTTTTTGTTTCGCGAAAAGAAAAAGGGGCCAGGGGCCAAGGTCCAGGGGCCAGGGAAAAGCAGTGCGCCCTGCGGGGAGAAGAATTCCCACTGAACACTTGCAAAAGGAAACTTTTTCACATAAACTCCTTGACAAACGCTTACGGTAGTGCTACAATTATGATATGGACAACCATATATTTTAAAGGAGAAAAGGTATGAAGAAAACATCTTTATGCGTAATGCTTGCCGCTTTTTTGGTTATAGCCCTTTGCGGCTGCGGACACGAGCATCTGTACGAGTCTCAAACCACCCTTGAAGCCACCTGCGAAAGCGCGGGAACGCTGACATACAACTGCGAGTGCGGTGAAAGCTATACCGAGGAGATTCCCCCAACGGGACACTCTTGGGATGAGGGGGCTACGGCAAAAGAACCCACCTGCGTAGACGAGGGAGAGAAGGTATTCACCTGTCCTTCCTGCGGAAAAACCAGATCCGAAAGCATCTCCGCCACGGGCGAGCATAGCTGGGGCGAAGGAGAGATAACCCTCGAAGCCACCTGCACAGCCGAGGGAAAGAAGGCTGTGACCTGCACTGTTTGCGGCACCGTTGAAGAAGAAGTAATACCCCCAACGGGAATACATACCCCCGACGAGGGCTACATAACAAAAGAACCTACCTGCGCCGAAGAGGGCGTTAAGGAATATACCTGTACCGTTTGCGGCGAAAAGCAGACCGAATCTATTGCCAAAACAGATGACCACGTCTGGGATAAGGGAACTGTGACCAAGGAAGCTACCTGTGCAGAAGACGGAAAGACAGTTTACACCTGTACTCTTTGCGGCACGACCGAAGAAAAGACGGTAGCTGCGACGGGTAAGCACAGCTACGGCAAGGCCACCGTTACCAAGGAAGCCACAGAAGAGGCAGAGGGCGAAAAGACCTACACATGCTCGGTTTGCAACAAGGTAAAGAAAGAAGTCATACCCAAGGTAAGTAAATACGTAGCCGAGGGAAGGATAGAATACACAAACCTTTATTGGACCCTTGACAAAAACGGGCTTCTCACAATATCGGGCAAGGGTGCCATGCCCATCTTCAAAATAGAGAGGCAAATTGACGGTGCAGGCGAAAGCCTTGGAGGCGACGGTAAATTTAGGGACTCCACGAAGGATCCGTCGGAATTTACATACGTAAATACCGTTCCCTGGAAGGACTACGTTGAAGATATTAAAGAAGTGGTTATCGAGGACGGCTGTACCGAAATCGGAACCTACGCCTTTGCAAACTGCGTAAACCTTGAAAAGATAACCATTCCAAAGTCGGTTGAAAAGATAGGCAATAAGCCCCAGATGGCCACGTCCTTCGTATTCGTGAACTGCTACAAGCTTAAAGAAGTAACGGCAGAGGGAGCTATAGCCATTGGATGGTACGCATTCTCCCATTGCCACGCTCTGGAATACGTAAACTTCCCCTCCATGACGGTGCTTTACGTGGCATCCTTTAACGACTGTCCCAACATAAAGGAAATGCACCTTGGTCCTAACGTTCAGATTGCCTGCTACGGCGCGGTGAAGGACTCCAAGGTGGAAAAGGTATTCTTCTACGGCAACGCGCCCAGAATCCAGTCAGTTATGGGCACAGACCCCATATTCTCGGGCAATCCCCAAATATACTATGCGGAAGGAACCACAGGCTGGTCAAGTAATTGGCAGGGATATGATCTGAAGCCCTTTACCCCTTAATTTAAATAAGCATTTTCGGCCTCCCTTTTTGGGAGGTCGGTTTTTTATGAGAAGAAACATCTGTGGCGGTGTAGGTCGGGCGCTTGCTCCCGCCGCCAAAGGTGAAGGTGCAGGCTGCCACCCGGCAGCCAGACCCATGCATCCCGCTTGCGGGAGGGGGACCGCGATAGCGCTGGTGGGTGTGGGCTGTCTGAATTCTGCGTAATACGGGAAACGATTAAAATATTATACAGAATCAAAACAACAGTCGTGCCGAATATTGCGCAGAATTGACTGCTTACCACTCCCCCCGCCATAAATGGCCCTCCCCCCTCGAGAGGGATGCTTGGGTGCGCGTGTCAGGTGACACGCATCACCAAAGCCCTGCGGGGCGCCCCTGTCCCCTGGCCCCCGTACCCTCCAAATTTTTGTTTCTAATGTTTGATGTTTCTATGTATTTACTTGACTTTATATATTATTTGTATTATAATGTAAGGTGAAATTATTTAGAATGCCATATTGTGGCATATCGGAGGTTTTTAACTATGATGAAAGTTGATCTCAGCGGCAAATCGGTTCTTATTACCGGCGCGGGCGGAGCAATCGGCTCGGTAATGGCAGAGGTGTTTGCCCAGAACGGTGCTTACGTTGCCGTGTGCGACCTTAATCTTGACACCGCAAAGGCTACCGCTGACAGAATAAAGGCTCAGGGCGGCAAGGCAGAGGCCTTTGCTTTTGACGTTACAAACGAAGAAAAGCTCAAATCTGACGTGGCAGAGATTGCCCAAAAGCTTGGGGGCATTGATATTCTTATTAACAACGCAGGGGTTAACGTCGGTCCCAACGACAGACGCCCCGTTCACGAATTCAGCCGCGAAAAGTGGGAATGGATATTGAGCATCGACCTTGACGGCGTGTTCAAGGTAACCCAGGCCACCACCCCCTACATACTCAAAAGAGGCGGCGGTTCCATCATAAACATCTCCAGCGTCGTCGGTCAGGTGCCCTTCCGTAATCAGTGCGCCTTTACCGCCGCAAAGGCAGGGGTTATCAACTTCAGCAAGGCTATGGCCCTTGAGCTGGCTCCCGAAAATATCCGCGTAAACGTTATCTGCCCCGGCTCGATAATGTTTGAGGGCACGAAGGCTCTCTTCTACGCAGATAAGGAAAAGGCAGAGGCTATGCTCTCCCACATCCCCCAGCACAGACCCGGCAAGCCCGAGGACGTGGCCTATATGGCCCTCTTCCTTGCTTCCGACGAGGCTGAGTACGTTACCGGCAGCGTAATGACGGTAGACGGCGGCTGGACCTGCGG
>JAZSCR010000188.1:0-1795 GCA_045530715.1 Eubacteriales bacterium | reverse complement strand
GGGGCTTCGGTGAGCATGGATATATCTCTTATGCCCGAAAGGGACATATTGAGGGTACGGGGAATGGGGGTTGCTGTGAGGGTGAGAACATCGGCGGATTTTGAAAGCTCCTTAAGATGCTCCTTATGGGCTACGCCGAATCGCTGCTCTTCGTCTATCACTATAAGGCCAAGGTCCTTGAACTGCACGTCCTTGGACACCAGTCTGTGGGTGCCCACAACCACGTCCGTCTTACCTTTTTTTAAGTCGGAAACGGCGGTTTCAAGCTGCTTTTTTGACCTGAACCTTGAAAGCATTTCCACCGATATGGGGAATTTCTTGAACCGCTTGAGCATGGTCTGGTAATGCTGATACGCAAGAATGGTGGTGGGGGCCAACAGGGCGGCCTGCTTGCCGTCCATTACGCACTTGAATATGGCGCGGAGAGCAACCTCGGTCTTGCCGAAACCAACGTCGCCGCAAAGGAGTCTGTCCATGGGGCGAGGTGTTTCCATATCCTGCTTTATGTCGGCTATGGCCTTAAGCTGGTCTTCTGTCTCCTCAAACTCAAAGTCGGCCTCAAAGTCCCGCTGCCACTCGTTATCGGGGGCAAAGGCGTGGCCGGGGAGACGGAGTCTTTCTCCGTAGAGAAGGATAAGCTTATCAGCAAGGTCGCGGACGGCCTTTTTGACGTGCTGCTTTGTGCGTTGCCACTCGTTGCTTCCAAGACTTGAAAGCTTTATCTTGGGGGTACCTTCTCCGCCCGAATTGTATTTTGAAATCATATTCAGCTGGTCGCAGGGGATATAGACCACGTCTGTGCCTTTGTAAAGTATCTTGATGTAATCCTTTACAGCTCCTCTGTTTTCAACCTTATGGATGCCGTCATACATGCCGATACCAAAGTCGGTATGGACTACGTAGTCGCCCTTCTGAATATCTGAAAAGCTCTTGATATATTCGCCTTTTTTATATCTGCTGCGGTGTTTTTTCTTTTTCACCGAGCGCTGACGGAACTCAAATACCGCTTTCTTTACGTCGGGGAGGATATAGCCTCCGGGGAGGTTGCCTATGGCCGTCTGTATCTGCAACCCTCTGAGGTCAGCGCGAAGCTTCTCTTCCGCATCTCTGTCGGGAGCAACGGCGCATACCTCATAGCCTTCCTTTAAAAGAGACGAAGCCTCTTCTTCAAAGAGCGCAAGGGACAAAAATTCCGTCTGTCTGACGTTGAATTCTATAAGCGCATCGGGACGGAAATCGTTTATGCTTACAGGGATGCTTCCGAGGACAAGGGGACGGCGGAGCTTATCCATAATAACGGATTTTCCTATATAGTAATCCTTGCCCAGGAAAAAGCAGCCTTCGTCGGCCATGGCCTTTATATCTTCGGATATTCTGAATTCGGCGCCGTCGATGGCATTCATGCATTCTCTGTAGTCCCAGAGCATGAGAACGTCGTCCTCTTCAAGATAATCAAGTATGGACGATGGGCTTTCGTACATAAGAGGAAGATATCTGTCATGGGCAGGGAGTATACCTTGGGACAAAAGCTCCTTGTCTTCGTTGACGAAGTCGTTATCCTCTATTTCCGCAAGCGCTTCAGAAAGCAGCTCCACGGCGCTTTCCGAGCGTTCTCTTGCGGGCGTTACCGTAAGGGAATCTTTCTGTTCTGTGCGGCGCTGGGTGTTTATATCAAATACGCAGATACTGTCTATATCATCGCCGAAAAATTCTATTCTGTAAGGGACCTCCTCCGAGGGAGGGAAAATATCTACGATACCGCCTCTTACGGCAAACTGTCCTGCGCCCTCTACGG
>JAZSCR010000106.1:0-14173 GCA_045530715.1 Eubacteriales bacterium | reverse complement strand
CTGTAAGGTTACACTCTTCGACGGTTCTTACCACGAGGTTGACTCCTCTGAAATGGCGTTCAAGATTGCCGGTTCTATGGCATTCAAGGATGCAATGAAGAAGGCAGACCCTGCTCTTACCGAGCCTATCATGAAGGTTGCCGTTACCGCTCCCGAGGAATACCTTGGCGACGTTATCGGTGATATCAACTCCAGAAGAGGCCAGATTCAGGGTATGGAAACTGATAACGGCGTAAGCCGTGTAGACAGCTTCGTTCCTCTTTCCGAAATGTTCGGTTACGTTAACGACCTCCGTTCTAAGACTCAGGGCCGTGGCGTTTACGTTATGGAACCCAGCCACTACGCAGAAGTTCCCAAGTCCATCCAGGATAAGATAGTTGCCGGTAAAAAGGCTGACTAACATTATAAACAATAAATAATTTTTAATCAACTTTAAGGAGGAAATTTTCCAATGGCAAAAGCTAAATTCGAAAGAACCAAACCCCATGTTAACATTGGTACTATCGGCCACGTTGACCATGGTAAGACCACTCTTACCGCTTCCATTACCAAATTCCTTTCTCTTACCGGCAGAGCTCAGTTCGAAGCTTATGATATGATAGACAAGGCTCCCGAAGAAAGAGAGAGAGGTATTACCATCAATACCGCTCACGTTGAGTACGAAACTGACGTTCGTCACTACGCTCACGTTGACTGCCCCGGCCATGCTGACTACATCAAGAACATGATCACCGGTGCTGCTCAGATGGACGGCGCTATCCTCGTTGTTGCTGCTTCCGACGGCGTTATGGCTCAGACTTCTGAGCACATCCTTCTCGCTCGTCAGGTTGGCGTTCCTGCAATCGTTGTATTCATGAACAAGTGCGACCAGGTTGACGACCCCGAGCTTCTCGAACTCGTTGAAATGGACATTCGTGAACTTCTCGACAAGTACGAATTCCCCGGCGACGACACTCCCATCATCAAGGGTTCCGCTCTTGCTGCTCTCGAGTGCACCTCCAAGGATCCTTCCGATCCCGCATACGCTCCTATCCAGGAACTTATGAACTCCGTTGACGCTTTCGTTCCCACTCCTGAAAGAAACGACAACCTCCCCTTCCTTATGCCTGTTGAAGACGTATTCACCATTACCGGTCGTGGTACTGTTGCTACCGGTAGAGTTGAGCGTGGTGTTCTTAAACTCTCTGAAGAACTCGAAATCGTAGGTCTTGCTGAAGAAACCAAGAAGACCGTTTGTACCGGTATCGAAATGTTCAGAAAGCTTCTTGACTCCGCTGAAGCTGGTGACAACATCGGTTGTCTCCTCCGTGGTATCCAGAGAACTGAAATCGAAAGAGGTCAGGTTCTTGCTAAGCCCGGTACCATCAAGCCCCACACCAAGTTCAAGGGCGAAGTTTACGTTCTTACCGCAAAAGAAGGCGGCCGTCATAAGCCCTTCGTATCCAACTACAGACCTCAGTTCTACTTCAGAACTACTGACGTTACCGGTATCATCAACCTTCCCGAAGGCGTTGATATGTGTATGCCTGGCGATAACGTTACCATCAGCGTTGAGCTCATCACTCACATCGCTATCGAACAGGGTCTCCGTTTTGCTATCCGTGAAGGTGGTAAGACCGTTGGTTCCGGCGTTGTTTCCGAAATCATTGAATAATCAGATTGTTGCTTAAATAATTTGATATAAAAAAGAGTATCCGCCGCATTTGCGGCGGATATCTTTTTATGCAATAAGTTTAGCTGTAAACAAAAACGGCAAGCCGTAATCGGCTTGCCGTTAAACTTTTATTTTAGCTTATTCAGCGGACTCGTCCTTTTTTCTGCCAAGGATGAGATTTACGATAATACCAAGGATAAGGGCGGTAGCGATAGAGGTAAGGGTTACCTTGCCGAAAGTAATGGAAAGACCGCCGATGCCGCAGATAAGGATGGTGGAAACAACGAAGAGGTTCTTGTTCTGTTCCAAATCAACCTTCTGTACCATCTTAAGACCGGATACAGCAATGAAGCCGTAAAGGGCGATACAAACGCCACCCATTACGCAAGAGGGAATGGAGTTAACGAATGCAATGAAGGGGGAGATGAAGGAGATGAGGATAGCGCCGATAGCAGCGGTAAGAATGGTAACAACGGAAGCGTTACCGGTAATAGCTACGCAACCAACGGATTCGCCGTAGGTGGTGTTGGGGCATCCGCCGAAGAATGCGCCGGCCATAGAGCCTATACCGTCGCCAAGAAGGGTTCTGTGAAGACCGGGATCTTCAAGGAGGTCCTTTTCAATGATGGAGGAGATGTTTTTGTGGTCTGCAATATGCTCTGCAAATACAACGAATGCAACGGGAGCATAAGCAACTGCGATAGTAGCAATATAAGACCAGGAGATCTCTCCGAATGCGCCGAATGCGGTAAGGAAGGTGAACTGGGGAAGCTCAAGGAAGGTAGAAAGAGCAACCTTGCCTTCGGGAAGGAGATTGGTAAATAAGTTGAAGTCGATTATTTGAAGCGCGGAGTTGTTTGTAGTAAGACCGATAACGGTGATGATAGCTGCAACAACGTAACCTGCAAGAATACCCATAATGAAGGGGATGAGTCTTATCATCTTCTTGCCAAAGGTAGCGCAAATAACAGTAACGAGAAGGGTTACAAGACCAACGAGGATACAGAGGTGAACGTTAGCGGTGGAAACGTTATCTACCATAACGTCGCCGAGCTGGAGATCGCCAACAGCATTGCCGGCAAGGGAAAGACCTATGATAGCAACTGTGGGGCCGATAACAACGGGAGGCATAAGCTTGTTGAGCCAATTAACGCCGGCAAATTTAACGATGATAGCGATAATTACGTAAACAAGACCTGCAATGACTGCACCGATGATAATTCCGAGATAGCCTGCGGCAACGGATACTGCGCCTGCAAATGCTGCAAACATGGAGTTAATGAATGCGAAGGAAGAGCCAAGGAATACGGGGCTCTTGCCCTTAGTGAACGCCAGGTAAACGAGAGTACCTACGCCTGCACCGAAGAGTGCTGCGGCAGAGCTCATTCCGTTACCAACGATAGCGGGAACTACGAGAGTTGCTGCCATAATAGCAAGAAGCTGCTGGATGGCGAAAACGATAAGCTGGCCAAACTTGGGCTTGTCGTTTACATTGTAAATAAGTTTCATAAAGACCTCCGTTTTTTTATTCCTTCTTATTTGGTGTCGTGGAGTTCGACGCAGGTCTTGGAATCGTATTCATCTATGCAAACCTTAACGACCTCTGTTTTTGAGGTGGGAAGATTCTTTCCCACGAAGTCGCCTCGGATGGGCAGCTCTCTGTGCCCTCTGTCCACCAGTACTGCCAACCGTATCGCGGCAGGGCGCCCCGCCTTTATGACGGCCTCCATGGCCGCACGCGCGGTTCTTCCTGTGTAGAGAACGTCGTCCACCAGCACTACCGTTTTACCTTGAGGGCTTTCGGGGAACTCGGGCTTTTTGCTCGTAGGCTCGTCCGAAATCATGGTAAGGTCGTCCCTATAATGGGTAATATCCAACATTCCTATGGGGACTTTGACCCCTTCAGAGCGCTCGATATTGGCTGCCAGACGTTTTGCAAGAGGAACTCCGCGCCTGTAAATACCGACGAGCATAAGCCCTTCGGCACCGTTATTTTTTTCAATAATCTCGTGAGCCATTCTTATCAAAGAGCGTTCTACCGCTGACTTATCAAGGATTTCGGCCTTAAACACGGAAACTCCTCCCTTCTGCCTGTCTGAAAATTTGCATAAAAAATCGTCTTGTCCAAGACGGTCGATCACCTGCTGACAAGACTTAAGTCCACTGCCCCCAAGGGGCGGGAAGATATGAATCTTATCGGCATCTCGGTACCAAACTTAAAGATTTTTTACTCCCTAATAATATCATTTTTTACATATTATGTCAATAGTTTTAACAGTTAGTTCAAGATTTATTTTGACAAAAAAGACTAAAAAAATCCTTAATTCTTATATATTTTTCATTTTTGTTCGACAGGACTTTATGGCCAGATATTTATCTCTGGTAGCCATCCCTCCACGAAGGTGTCGTACAGCTTTATTCTTTTTCAGAACGGCGTTTACCTCTTCAAAAAGCTCTACGTCATAGTGAAAAAGCTTCTCGGTAACGTCTTTATGTACCGTGCTTTTGGAAATTCCCAGCTCTTTTGCCGCCTCTCTTACGGTGCATTGATGCTCAACTATGTATTCCCCCGTCTTAACTGCCCTCTCATGCTTAAAGATATATTCGGGATAAAGGTCCGTATTTTTCATTTTTCCGCCCCCGCTTGAATTGTTTTATTCAATTTCTATGACAGGGAAGGGGATTTTATGCGAGAAAATCTCCCCGCAACTTGCGGGGAGAGATATAATTACTTTTCGGTTTTATTTTGTTTATCCATAAATATTTTATTAAGAGTGATTCCTGCTAATCCTAAAATCGCGGTAGCTCCGAAAATTATGGCCGAAGTCCATATGCTGCCCTCCGCCAAGGTATCGCCCGCAAGGGTGCTTGTGATTATGCTGGGGATTCGTGCAAAGGTTGCTATAGCAAAATAGGTTAGTGGATTGATTTTGGTAAAGGGGCAAAGATAGAGGAGTATATCCTTTGGTGTGCCCGGTATCAGAAAGAGGATAAATACCACGTATAAAAGGTTTTTCGATTTGAAAATAAAGGAATACTTTGCGTTTTCTTCCTTTTCATATATAGAAGAGAGTTTGTTTTTGCCTATTTTTCGGACGCCGAAGTATATTATAACTGTGGAAATCAGGATGCCCCCAAGACAAAGGGCAAGGCCACCCCACGTGCCGTACATAAGTCCTGCGATTATCTCTATGGGTTCGCCGGGAATAAAGGCTACGAATACTTGCAGCATTTGAATTATCAGCAGCAGAATAGGCCCCCAGCCGCCCAGGCTTTTCACAAACTCGGAAAATCTTTGTTGATTTTCGGGCTCCTTCAAGGCAAGCACAAAGGGTAGTAAAATGGCGGAAAGGCCTATTATGGCCACGACCGCCACAGCTGTAAGTATAATCGTTTTTCTGCTTATTTTAAAATCTTTTAGCTTAAACATTTTTTAAGATTGAGGGATAAGTCCCAGCTTTGTGATGTTTGTATCGGTAGAGAAGGTCACTACGTTAAACACCAGCAGTACGTCGTCGGGAGCAATTTCTTCTATGAGCTGGGAAACGTTTTTGTTAGTATATCGAAGGTCTATGAGATGTATTTCGGAGTAATGTTCAAGGAAGAAGGGGAGAAGACTGTGGGAGTAGGAGTCCTTTATCATAACCAGAGTTTTGCCCGAATTGGAGGATGTTTCCACAGTATAGTGGGAGGGATTTCCCCCAAGGAAATAGATGTACTTATCCTTTATTTCGAGCGCAGGTTCAAAATATATGGAATCAGTTTCTACTCCATCGTCACCCCAAGCTGTGAGGGTGACGGGGGTAGAGAGGTCAAATCTCTGTATGGTATCAGCCTCAATTGGGAAATTGCCCTTTGAGAAGAATGTTCCCTTGAAATCCTCGGAAACGGTGGTTACCGTATAATCCCCCAATACTGAAGGAGTAATCCCCATATTGGACGCTATGGCCGCATAGCCGTAATAGGCGCCCAAGGAAGTCCAATGGTGGTCGGTACGGTAATAAATATACTCGTCGCTGTGAGTCTTAAGGTCTTGAGTAATGGTTATTGTAGTAAAAAGCGCATCGGAAACGCTTGAATATAGGCTATTAATGTATTCTTCCTGGTCTCTTACGGGAGCAAATGCGGGAAGCTTGTCCTCAAGAACGCAGACGGAATTGGGTACCATTGCGATATAGAAGTTTATATCACTTCCTTCCCAATGTTGGGAGAATCTGTTTATTGCCTGTATCTGGCGGTTATAAAGGGATATGTCTATATTATCGAAAACCTCAAGCAAATACCCGTCTTCGCCAAGATAAACACCATTGATGTCTTTTTTAAGAATAGAGGATTTTATAACGCTGTTTGCCGCCATCCAGGAGTCTCGGAAGGGGAACTGGTCTATTACGTAGTCTTCGATTTCAGTCATAAAGCTTCCGTCGATTATTTTTGAGAGGGAGAGGGTGGGAAGTTGCTGGAGGGTACGGTTTTCGTTATCGGAAAACTCTCTGTCGGGCATTACCAGCAGAAGAATGCCGAACACAGATATAAATACTATAAACAAAGCTGAAAGAATAATATTGAATTTTTTCGACACTGTTCTGCAGTCCTTTCGGATAATATTTGCCAAAAGGGGTCGCCGCTTTGCGACGACCCCTTGGTGGTGCTGGTAAACGGAATCGAACCGTTGGCCTGTTCATTACGAGTGAACCGCTCTACCGACTGAGCCATACCAGCGTTCTTCTTATTCAGAAATGGTTGCTATGATGTCAACGCCCGTTCCTGCAACGTTGCTGATGATCACGTCACCCATCTGTACGCCTTCGGGCGCGCGGGTCTTTTTAATCTCTTCCATTATTTCGAAAAGCTTGCTCTTGGGTACGGGCGAAGCAGACTTTACGGGAATTTTATGGGATGCGTCTGCCGAGAAAACAGAGGAGGTAAGAACTCTCTGGGGGGCAATTACTTCCGCAGAAGCGTATGCAAGACCTCTCTTGCACTTGTTGCCTACAACTTCGAGGACTTTATCACCCTCATAATTAACGGTTATTGTACAACCAACGGGGCAAATTACACAGGTAACGTTTTTAGAAGACATATCGATCACCGAGATCCATTCTGCTTATTAGTGTAAATTCTATCTATAGAATTTACGCCTTATTATAGCATATTTTTGTTTCCTTTTCAATAGCGGCCGCCCAAATTTCCCATAAAGTTAACAATGTGGAAAGCAAGCTGCACCCATACTCTATATGATGCTTGACAATGGGCGTTTTATGTGTTATAATCAATAAAAACTTGTGGAGGGATGCACTTGAAGTTTAAACATAAAACCATAAACACTCAAAGGCTTAAGCTTCGCCGCCCTCTGCTTTTTGATGCTGAAGACCTTTTTATCTGCACCAGCAATCCCAACGTGGTCAAGTACGAGGGGTGGAGAAGACACGCAAGTCCTTTTGAGACCCTGAACTTCGTCAACAACCTTATGCTGTGCTACGACGAGGGATTCTGCTACGATTTTGTAATAGAAGAAAAGGAATCCGGACGGGCTGTGGGGGTAATAAATCTCCACGATATTGATTTTACCAAGGACATTGGTTATATCGGATATTGGCTTGCAGAGGACGTCTGGGGTAAAGGTTACGGTACCGAGGCGGCAAGAGCCTTTGTTGAATTCTTTTTCAAAAAAGCGGGGATAAATATTATATATGCCCTTTGTCATCCGAAAAATACGGCTTCGTATAAGCTTCTTGAAAAGATAGGCTTTCTGCCCGACGGGGAAAAAGAGGATTCTTATTTTGCGGAGAGGGAAGATGATACCAAAACCGCGCTGCTGTTGAGGTATAAGTTGACGTCTGCCGAATTTTTTTCAAAAGCAGGTCAATAAGTTTACAACATAATGGTGTATAATTAGTATAAAATAATCACGAAAGGAACTTTCGTTTATGGAAGAAAAAATAAACGGCGTATTTGAAGAGGAAAATACCGAAAGGGTTACTCTCGAAGAGGAGCAGAGCTCCGAAGCTGTTACTGTTAAAGAAGAACAAACCGAAATTACAGAAGTGACTGAGGATCCTTCCGAAGAGAAGGATGCTTTTGGCTTTGAAAACGACGGCCTCACCTCTGTTTGTATAATAGAAGAACAGCCTCCAAAAAAGAAAAAGAAGATAAACGCGGGACTTCTTACGGTAGGTATAATGCTTGGCCTCATCTGTGTGGCTACTATTGCGTTTGCTATTGGGTTAGCTATTGACAATAATACCCAAGCCCTTAAGATGCCCCCCGTATATACCCCCGATTACGAGTATACCTCATCCATTACCGAGGATAACGCCGTTCTTCTCGATAAGGCGGGTGTGGTAAACAAGGTTATATCGTCCACAGTGCTCATAACTACCCAGACCCCTATGGGTGAGGGCATGGGCTCGGGCTTTGTATTCACATCAAACGGCCTTATAATAACCAATGCTCACGTGGTTGACGATGCTCTTACCGTTAAGGTCGGCCTTTACGACGGAACCTCTTATGTCGCAGAGATCGTTGGTATGGACACGGCTTCCGACGTTGCGGTTCTGAGAATTCAGGCAACTGACCTTGTTCCCGTTGAAATAGGGGATTCCTCAAAGGTGGTTGTTGGTGAAGACGTGGTTGCTATAGGCAATCCCTACGATACCTCTCTTTCCTTTACCAGCACATACGGTGGTATCTCGGCCATAAGAAACAACTATCATTTTGCAGAGCTGGGTATTCTGTTGGACGTTTTCCAGCATGACGCCGCTATAAACTCGGGTAACTCGGGCGGCCCCCTCTTTAATATGTATGGTCAGGTTATAGGCATTAACGCCATAAAGGTAACCGGCTACGATAATATTGGGTTTGCAATACAGATAAACAGCGTTCTGGACGTTATTGAGGATCTTGTGAATACAGGCTCCGTTCAGCGCCCCACACTGGGAATATCCTGTTACACCGAGCAGACTATAGGCGGTGTATTTGTGGCTACTGTGAACGAAGGTAGTGCTGCCGAAAAGGCGGGTATTCAGCCGGGGGATATAATCACCAAGTTTAATTCTCAGCGCATCAAGTCCTCCGAAGAGCTTATTGCCGCCCTTGGAAAATGTGAGCCCGGAGATAAATGCACCGTAACGGTGCTCAGAGATGCCGAGTCTATAGTGATTGACGTTATTCTGGATGAGGCATTCTAAAAAACTCGTATATAGGAAATAAAGCTAGACAAATGACGTACCTGCAATAAGTAGGTACGTCATTTTTTTATTAATTAACAACTCAACTGGGAGTTGCATACTGTTCGAAAAACAAGTTATTGTATTGAGTTTGATTGTATGATATAATAAACACAGAATCCGGATTTAATAATCTTGTGAGGTAAGCTTATGACTATAGGTGAAAGAATTAAACAGTTGAGAAAGAAAAATGATTTGACTCAGGAGAAGGTTGCAGACTATCTGTGTGTTTCGTATCAGGCGGTTTCCAAGTGGGAGTGCGGTTTAAGCAGTCCTGACATTGGATTAATTGTTCCTCTTGCAAAACTTTTAAATGTTACGACAGATGAGTTGCTCGGTGTTGTTGCTGAAGATAAAGACACGCGTTATAAGGAACTGGAAAACAGTTATGATGAAACATTTAAAGATGGTAATATAGATAAACGCATAAGTTTGGCCGAAGCCGCCGTAAAAGAATATCCGGGAGATATGAAATGGTTAAACCGTTACGCATGGGATATTTGGTGTCGCGCTATAGGAGAAAATTTAGTTGATGACGAGTTTGAACAAGAGCGTGAAAAGGCTATAAAACTTTTTGATGTAGTCATTGAAAACACAGCCGATGATGAAATTAAAGTTAATGCTATTACGGGTATTGTACAATGTTTATGCGGAAAGGGGCGAAAAGACGAAGCTGGAAAATATGTTGAGTTATTCCCCGATACTAAAGTTAGTCCGACCCAAAAAGATGAATTACTCGGAATGTGTTTAGAAGGTGATGACCAGGTCAAACATAAACAACGCTGTTTAGACGGTTACTTAGACGCCTTACTTCGTATGCTTTTATGGAGTGGTGTAGCTAAAAATAAATATACTTGCTCTGCAGCGGAAGAAATTATCAAGGCAATGATACCGGACGGAAACTACTGTAATTATCACCATGAGATGGCACATATTCAATTCCGCAAAGCAGAAATAGAGGCTAAAAACGGTAATTCAGATGATGCAATACAGTTGTTAAAAAAAGCTGTATTTCATGCACGAGAGTATGATTTGTTGGATAGTATATCCCCCGGCGAATATGCTTTTACAGCGCCTCTTTTCAACAAATTGACCGTTAATTCTTTGAATTGGTATCATACTGGGCCTAGTACGCTTTTAGATGATATTAAACAAATGTGTAATAGAAAAAGTCTTGAGAAACTTCGTAATTATAAAGAGTATCAATCTCTTTGGACAGAATAATAACGAAATATATGGTATAGTTAAGGCACTTGTGGTGATTTTGCCACAAGTGCCTTTGTCTTTTTATAATCTTACGTCAATGGCATATTTTACAGTATCCAAGGGGATACCCGTAAGCTCTTTTTTGATAATTATGGGGTCATCTTCGCCCTTGATGCTGACTGCTATTGCTGGGAAATTCTTTTTGGGATTTTTTGCAAGGTTTACTATTTCAGTCTTTTCTATTGAAGAGGTCTGAACTGTCGGATATCCGAAAACCTTAAGCTCTCCGTCCTTGATTTCCACCGTGGGAGGAGCCAAAAGGCTTCTCAGACCGTCGGCAAAGAAGGCAAGGTTAAATACCTCCCAAACCACGAATATGCTGAACAGTACACATTGGAAGAGCTTTTGCTTAAAATCCAAGGGCTCGGCCTGATAAAAGCCGATGAAAAGGGGTATCAGAGCTATCGCCGCACCAAGGGAAAGAACAAGTCGTATGAGGTTCTTAATAATGGGGCGACGGGCCTTGAAATCAGTCATTCTTCCTGCCCTCCTTAATGAGTTGAGTTATTGCCAGATAGGGAAAAATAAGGCTAATGCACCCGCAACATACTATTCTCCATATGGAATCCCTGACAAATCTCACTGTGGGGGAATCTGCAAGACCGAGGGATATAGCAGTATACACCAATACAATCAAAGCCGCAAGGGCAAGAAGCAGTTGGAGGTAGGGGAGTATGCGGGATATAAGCTCGTTTATTTTTTTTGTCACGGCTTCCCCCTTATCTTTCGATAAGACCGACCTTCTTGTATACCTTTCTCAAGGTCTTGTTTGCAAGATAGGAGGCCTTTTCTGCGGCGGAGCGGTACATCTGGATAAACTGGGCTTTGTCGGAAACGAGCTCGTTGTATCTTTCTCTGATACCTGCAAGCTCGCCGTCAACAACTTCGCCTACTGCAACCTTAAAGTCGCCGTAACCCTTGCCGGTAAACTCGTCTTCTATCTGCTCAAAGGTCTTGCCTGTAATTGCGGAATAGATGGTCATAAGGTTGTTTATGCCGTCTTTACCTTCAGCAAAGCGTACCTTTGCCTCGGAGTCTGTAACGGCCTTTTTAAACTTACGCATAATAACGTCGCGGCTATCAAGAAGCATAACGGTACCGTTCTGGTCCTCGTCGCTCTTGGACATCTTCTGGGTGGGCTCGGAAAGGGATTTGATTCTTGCGCCAACCTTGGGAGTATATCCTTCGGGAATCTTGAATGTCTGGCCGTAAATACCGTTGAAGCGGGTTGCAATATCTCTGGTAAGTTCAAGATGCTGCATCTGGTCTTCACCTACGGGTACCAGGTCTGCCTGATAAAGAAGGATATCTGCGGCCATAAGGGAAGGATAGGTAAAAAGACCTGCGTTTATGTTATCTGCCTTCTTTGCGGATTTATCCTTAAACTGGGTCATTCTGTTAAGCTCGCCGAACATGGTGTAGCAGTCAAGTATCCAGCCAAGCTCTGCGTGCTGGGGAACGTGGCTCTGGAAGAAAAGAAGGTTTTTCTCGGGGTCAAGTCCGCAAGCAATATAGAGGGCGAAAAGCTCCATGGAGTTTCTGCGAAGAACGGCGGGGTCTATTCTTATGGTGAGGGCGTGGAGGTCTGCTATACAGAAAAGGCAGTTGTAGTCCTCGGAGAGCTTTACCCAGTTCTTCATGGCGCCAAGATAGCCGCCAAGATTGAGGGAGCCGGTGGGCTTTATGCCGCTGAGTATGGTTTTTTTCTGCGCTTCGGGAGCGGGTGCTGTTACGTTATTGTTTTCCATAATAAGTTTGTCCTTAGTTATTGTAATCTTTTAAGAATTCTGCTATCTTGCGGATACCGTCTTCGATCTGCTCTTCGGTGGGCATGGAGTAGTTAAGACGTATACCGTTAGTCTTCTTGGTTTCGTCGGGGAGGAATGCGCTGCCGGGAACTACCGCAACCTTCTTCTCTGCAACAAGTCTTGAAGAGAAGGGCTGGGAGTCCATGCCTTCGGGAAGATCAAGCCAAAGGAAGATACCGCCCTCGGGATTTGTGGCCTTTACGTTTTCGGGCATGTATTTTGCAATAGCCTTGCGCATAGCCTCGTTTTTGGATTTATAAAGGGCTCTGATGCCCTCGATATGCTTATCAAGGTCGTATCTGTCAAGATACTCGCTTACTATCATCTGGAAAAGAAGGTTTGTATGTACGTCGGTAACCTGCTTTGCAACTACCAGCTTTGCGGCGATTTCGTTGGGGGCGGATACAAAGCCCACTCTCATACCGGGAGAGAGGATCTTGGAGAAGGAGCCGCAGTAAACTACTATACCGTCGGTGTCCAGGCTCTTTATGGTGGGAATATCTTCGCCCGCAAATCTCAGTTCACCGTAGGGGTTATCTTCAAGGATGATCACGCCGTACTTCTTTGCAAGCTCGTATACGGCCTTTCTCTTTTCTGCAGACATACATACGCCCATGGGGTTCTGGAAGGTGGGGATAAGATAGAGCATCTTTACGTTCTTTTGGGTCTGAAGCGCCTTTTCAAGGGCTTCGATATTGATGCCGTCGCTATCCACGGGAACACCGCAGAGGTTTACGTTATACGTTCTGAATGCGTTAAGGGCGCCTATAAAGGTGGGGTCCTCGCATATAATGGTATCGTGCTCGTTACAAAGTATCTTTGTGGTCAGGTCAATACCCTGCTGACCGCCTGTAAGAACGAGAAGGGTGTCCTTATCTTCCTTAAAGCTATTGAATTTCTTTTCAAGTCTTTCGGCTATCTGCTGACGGAGGCGTGGATAACCTTCGGTAATGCCGTACTGAAGAGCCTGAGCGCCTTTTGTGGCAAATATCTCGTTTGCTATTTCCTGCATCTCCTCAACGGGGAAGGAGCGAGGGTCGGGGTTTCCTCCCGCAAGAGAGATTATGGAGGGGTCGCCCAATACCTTAAAGATTTCTCTGATAGCAGAGGGCTTCACTGTTTTTATCTTATCGGAAAATTCCATTAATTATTTCATATCCTTTCTTTTAGAAGAGCTTACCGTCCTTTTGACCAAAGGGAATTCCCAAGTGCTCGTAAGCCGCAGGGGTTACGCAACGGCCTCTGGGGGTACGGTTAAGAAATCCTATCTGCATGAGATAGGGCTCGTAAACGTCCTCTATGGTTACGGGCTCTTCGCCGATGAGGGCGCCAAGGGTTTCGAGACCAACGGGGCCTCCTCCGTAGCTGGTGATGATAGCCTTAAGCATCATTCTGTCCATATTATCAAGACCCAAGTGGTCTATTTCAAGCTTGGTGAGGGCTTCAGAGGCAATCTTTTCGTTTATTTCGCCGCTTCCTATTACCTGCGCAAAATCTCTGACTCGGCGAAGGAGTCTGTTTGCAACACGGGGAGTCCCTCTTGAACGGGAGGCGATCTCGTGAGCACCACCGTCGGTAATGGGAATGGAAAGTATGCCAGCAGAACGGGTAACTATCTTTTTAAGGTCGTCTACCGAGTAAAGCTCCAGCCTGAGAAGTACGCCAAATCTGTCCCTGAAGGGGGATGCCAGCTGACCCGAGCGGGTGGTTGCTCCTATAAGGGTAAACTTGGGCAGGTCAAATCTGATGGATCTGGCAGAAGGGCCTTTTCCCAGGATAATGTCAAACTCAAAATCCTCCATGGCAGGGTAGAGAACCTCTTCTACGGTTCTTGACAGGCGGTGGATCTCGTCAATAAAGAGTATATCTCCGTCCTGGAGATTAGTCAGGAGAGCCACGATATCGCCGGTTCTTTCAAGGGCAGGGCCGCTGGTAATACGTATGGAAACTCCCATTTCTGCCGCAATTATGTTGGCAAGGGTGGTCTTTCCAAGTCCGGGAGGGCCGTAGAGAAGCACGTGGTCAAGAGCGTCGCCTCTCATTTTGGCCGCTTGAATAAAGACCTTGAGGTTTTCTTTTGATTTATCCTGTCCTATGTATTCGTCAAGCCTGTGAGGGCGGAGAGACAGCTCGTTTTCATCGTCTGTTTTCAGCGTGCGTGCCGAAAGCAGTCTTTCGTCAAAATCGCCTTCCATGTTTCGGGATCCTTTCTTTTGATG
>JAZSCR010000083.1:0-2325 GCA_045530715.1 Eubacteriales bacterium | reverse complement strand
ACCCCAAGCGGATATATCCGCTTGGGGTTTTCTTTGGTCAAAACAAAAACAGCCTCCCTTCGGAAAAGAGAGGACTGTTTAAAATCGTATATTTCGTTATTCTTCCGCCCGCAGGCGATACTCGCACAAAGTATTGCGAAGCTGACTTTGGGCGAAAAGGAGGAGAAGCAGCTGTGCGGGTGACGATTTGCAGTTAACACGGCAAATCGGAACTAGCATCCGCTTGCTTCGACTCAATCGTCAAAGCTATCAACAATGTTATCCTGATTGCCGGAGGATTCAAACTCGTAGGGCATACCGAAGTCGTCCTTGCCCATGAGCTTTGCAAAGTACTTGGCAACGTCGATGTTTTCCATGGTCTGGTCGTGGTAGTACTCGCCGCCCACACCGTATGCGAACACGGGAACGTCGTCGCTGGAGTGGGAGGAACGGGTGAATAATACGTCGCCTCCCGAAACCTTCATGCCGCCGGTTTCGTGGTCAGCGGTGATAAGGATAAAGGTGTCGGGGTTATACATTACGTATTCCATAAATACGGCGATTGCTCTGTTAAATCTGAGCATCTTTTCGTGAGCTCCCTCAAGGTCCTCCTTGTGGCAGCGCTTGTCGATGTGAGCCTCTTCGTACATGATAAAGAAGCCGTCCTCGTCAAGGCAAAGGAGATCCATGACCCTGACTATCTCGTCCTCGATGGATTTTATACGCCAGCCGTCGAAGTTGCAGGAGATTATCATGGTTTCGTCTTCAAGAAGGGCATCCCTCTGTGCCAGAATCTCATCGTCGTCGGTTCTGGAGGAGCAATGAGCAAAGAATGATGCGGGGGTGGCACCGTCATATCCGTCTGTGGACATTACAGCGGCGCTCTTGCCCATTTCTATGGCAAGCTCGGAGAGGTTCCGGACGGGATTGAGATCCTTATCCACGCCGATGTATTTATTGATCGTCTTGTAGCCCGTAGCCAGAGCGGTACCGCCTGCGGCACTGTCGGTGGTGCCTGTGTAGGAGTCGGTACGGGAGTAGCCCTGATAGGGGAAGTAGTAGCCAAAGAACTGCTCTTCTTCGTATACCACGAACTCTTCTTTATCGTAGGGGAAGTCAAGGTATTCGGGCAAAAGGGTCTGAACAACGCCCATGCCGTCGCCGATAAGCATAATGAAGTTCTTGGGTGCTTCGGGAGTGTGGGCGATAACCTGAGATTCGGGTATCTCGGCGGCAAACTCGGTACCTGTTACGTAGTTCTTTATAAAGGAGTATGCGGCGCCTGCAACGGCGTATATCTCGCCGTGGAGGGCTACTGAGTTTTCGTCGGAGGCTATAACGTATTCCATGTCCCCGCGGGCGGGTCTTTGTGCAACGTTGGCCAGTTTTCTGTCGGCAGCGCCCACGATTATTTCGTGCTCGGCTTCCTTTGTAGCGTCGGAAACCAGAGGCAGGGTAACGCCTGTGATCTCCTGGATCTGTCTTTGAACGTATTCGGCAGCTCTTATTTCAATGTCGTTGCCGTATTCGGGATAAACTATAACGAATTCCTTAATATTGGTTCCGTTAATGGTGGCTTTTGACGTACCGCATCCGCAAAGCCCCACAAAAAGGGTCAGCGCCATAACGGAGGCGAGGAACAGGGATAAAATCTTCTTCATAAAAATCCTCCAATATAATTAATTGCCGACATCATTCTACCATAATTATTGTCCGATGTCAAGTTATGGGCATATATTATTAAAGAAGAAGTTTAAAAATGAGGTAGTGATTATTACGAATAATAATGTTTTATTTGCCTTTTTAATGACCCTGCTGGCGGGGCTGTCCACGGGCATCGGCAGTCTGACCGCTCTTTTTTCGGGACGGAGAGGACCTCGGTTTCTCTGTCTGTGCATGGGCTTTTCGGCGGGGGTTATGATATACGTTTCTCTGGGTGAGATACTCCTGAAGGGCAGGTCGTATCTTTCCTCGGCTCTGGGTGAGAGGACGGGGTATTTCGTGATGCTGGCCGCGTTTTTTGGGGGTATGGGACTACTTGCTCTCCTGAATAAAATACTCCCCGAAAATGGGGAGAGTAAGGATGGGGATATGAAAAAGGCGGGGCTTGTGACCGCCCTTGCCATAGCTCTCCATAATCTGCCCGAGGGCATGGCAACCTTTATGGCGGCCCTTACCGACCCTTCTATTGCTCTGCCCGTGGTGGTGGCCATAGCCGTACACAATATCCCCGAGGGCATAAGCGTGGCTCTGCCCCTGGCTTATGGGGGAATGGGGAAGAGAAAGGCCTTTTTGCTATCCCTTGCTTCGGGACTCACCGAGCCCTTGGGGGCGGTGGTGGGGTAC
>JAZSCR010000211.1:0-5188 GCA_045530715.1 Eubacteriales bacterium | reverse complement strand
CGTAGGTCTTCCCTCCGACGAGGATATGGGTAACAGTGAGGTTGGCCACAACGCTCTCGGCTCCGGTCAGATATACGCTCAGGGCGCAAAGCTTGTAAACGAAAGCCTTGAATCGGGCGCTATGTATCAGTCCGAAACCTGGAAAGAGCTTATTGGCAACTGCAAGGAAAAGGACTCCACCCTCCACTTCCTCGGCCTTCTCTCCGACGGTAACGTTCACTCCAATATCGTTCACCTCAAGAAGATGCTTGCTCAGGCAAAGGCAGAGGGCATAAAGAAGTGCAGAGTACACGTACTTCTCGACGGACGTGACGTTCCCGCAACCTCCGCCCCCACCTATATCAAGGACATCGAGGACACCCTTGCAGCCCTCAACGGCGACGGCTTTGACGGCAAGGTTGCTTCCGGCGGCGGCAGAATGAAGATAACCATGGACAGATACGAAGCTAACTGGCCTATGGTTGAGCTTGGCTGGAAGACCCACGTTCTTGGCGAAGGCAGACTTTTCGCCTCCGCTATGGAAGCCTACGAAACCCTCCGTGCGGAAACGGGCGACATCGACCAGGATATTCCTCCCTTCGTTATTGCAGAAAACGGTCAGCCCGTAGGCAAGATAGTTGACGGCGACAGCGTTATCCTTTACAACTTCAGAGGCGACAGAGCCCTTGAAATATCCAAGGCATTTGAAAGCGACGAAGTACCCTTCGCTCGCCCCAAGAAGCCCGAGGTTCTCTACGCAGGTATGCTCCAGTACGACGGCGACCTTAAGATCCCCACCAAGTACCTTGTAAGCCCCCCTGCTATCAGAAACACCCTCTCCGAGCTTCTGGTTAAGAACGGCGTTAAGCAGTACGCAGTTTCCGAAACCCAGAAATACGGCCACGTTACCTACTTCTGGAACGGTAACAGAAGCGAAAAGTTCAGCGAAGAGCTTGAAATATTCGAGGAAGTTCCCTCCGACGTAGTTCCCTTTGAACAGCGCCCCTACATGAAGGCCGCTGAAGTTACCGATAAGGTTCTCGCAGCTATCGAAAGCGGCGAATACGGCTTTATCAGAGCAAACTTCCCCAACGGTGACATGGTAGGTCACACCGGTAGCATCGAAGCTGCTGAAATCGCAGTTGAAATGGTTGACCTCTGTCTTGCCCGTATCCTTAAGGCTGCAGACGAAAAGAACTGCTACGTCGTAATTACCGCAGACCACGGTAACGCCGACGAAATGTACGAAAAGAAAAAGAAGCCCGAAGACGCTACCAAGCCCAAGACAGCTCACACCCTCAACCCCGTTCCCTTCATCGTATACGACCCCGAAAAGAAGGAAATGCAGGTTAAGGAAGGCTCCTTCGGTCTTGCAAACGTTGCCGCTTCCGTGGCTTACCTTCTCGGTCTTGAAAAGCCCGAAGCTTGGGAAGAAAGCATTATTAAGTAATAACAAGCATATATTTAAGAGGACTGCAGGGTTGCAGTCCTCTCTTCATTTGTGAATTAACTTTGAAAAAGTTACAATTTTGACACGTTTACCCCTTGAAATTTGTGAACTTTTATGCTATACTATTACTATAGTAAACTGATAAGGAGAACTCATTATGGAAAATAGATGCGATAAATTATTACTCGCCATACTTCAGGGCGACGATTACAGCGAGGTCGTAGCAGACCTTAACGAAAACGGCTTTTACGTTACCATACTTAACTCTTCGGGCGGTTTTCTCAAAAAGCGCAGCGTTACCATAATGGTAGGTCTTGCCGAAGAAAGACTTGACGCCGCCATAGAGATACTCAAAAAGAGAGCAGGCCGTAGAAAGGAAGTGGTATACAACCACATCGTTATGCCTGCTGGTCACCACAACATGGCCATTCCTCCCGTTGTTCCCACCGAGGTTGAGGTTGGGGGCGTTACGGTATTCGTAATGGATGTTTGCCGCCACGAGCATCTCTAAACTACATATATAACACAAGGACTGCTGACAATGTCAGCAGTCCTTTTTTTAACTTTTTATGTCCCTCATTATCCGACAGCATCCGCCACGGCTTGTCCGATATAATATATCCGTAATTGAAAGGACGAAAGCTTATGAACAAATCCCTTGAATATTATCACGGCGAGGACGAGCTCCTTATATACGTTACCGGAGAAATAGACCATCACAGCTGTGAGGGGCTCCGCCTTGCCACCGACGAGCTTATAAACCGCTTCACTCCCGAAAAAACCACCCTTGACTTTAGGGACGTGACCTTTTGCGACAGTAGCGGCATAGCCTTTATCCTGGGCAGGTACAAGCTCGTAACGGCTCTGGGAAAGAGCGTATCGGTAATAAACATACCGCCCCAGCCCTATAAGATATTCACCCTTGCGGCGGTAAATAAAATAGTTTCCCTCTCCCCTCTCAAGATTCCCTCGAGGAAATAGGGCGGAAGAAAGGCAGAACAGAATGAAACCAATAAAGAAAAAGACAGTTAAAAATCAGTTTGAAATAAAGCTCCCCTCTCGCTCGGTAAACGAGGGCTTTGCAAGAGCCTCGGTAGCGGCATTTGCCGCCCAGTGTGACCCCACAGTAGAGGTTATTTCGGAGCTAAAGACCGCCGTAAGCGAGGCGGTTACCAACGCAGTCGTCCACGCCTACCCCGATGGTATAGGCCTTATACATATAAAATGCAGAATATATGACGATAACTCCATCGCCGTGTCCGTACGGGACTCGGGGGTAGGTATTGAGGACATACAAAAGGCCCGAGAGCCTCTCTACACCTCAGGCTCGGAGGACAGGGCGGGTATGGGATTTACGGTAATGGAAGCGTTAAGCGATAAAATCACCGTAAGATCCCGCCCCCAAAGGGGTACCACCGTAACCATATTTAAAAAGCTCAGCGGCAGGAATAATGGACAAAAACATTGACCTATTGACCCGCCTTAAAGAAGGCGAAAACACAGAGCCACTCCTTATCGACCTGAATATGGGTCTGGTAATGACGGTGGCGCGAAGATTTTCATACAGCGGAGTGGAATTTGAGGACCTTGTACAGATAGGAACTCTGGGGCTTTTAAAGGCCATAAGGAATTTTGAGACCGAAAGAGGACTGCAGTTTTCCACCTACGCCGTGCCCGTAATAATGGGCGAGATAAAAAAATATCTCCGTGACAACGGCCCCATAAAGGTGAGCCGAGGCATACGGGAGCAGTACTGCGTAATAAGAAAAGCGGCGGAGAAGTTCACCGCCGAGGAAGGGCGCTCCCCCACAGTGTCGGAGCTTCAAACCCTCACGGGAATATCCGCCGAGGATATAATTTTCGCCTCGGATGCGGGAAGTCACCCCCTCTCCATAGACGACCCCATAGCCGAGGGAAGCACAAAAACCGTAGCCGATACGGTGGCCGACCCCGACGACGGAACGGCCAGAATAGACTCCTTTGCCCTTCGCCAATGTCTTGACATGCTCCCCTCAAAAGACCGCCGCCTCATATCCCTGCGTTACTATATGAACAAGACCCAGCAAGAAACGGCCGACCTTCTGGGAATGACCCAGGTGCAGGTGTCCCGCCGAGAAAAAAAGATAATGCTCATCCTTCGAGAGAAGATGACCGGCTGACAACATAGTTGGCAGCCTGGGTAACCACCCTATTAATTTTGCTTAGTTTCTTCCTATATAGATGGGTTTACAGCCTATCCGATTTCATCCATTAAACTCCTTGCCCAAAAGAGCCCGCATTTGCGGGCTCTTTTGGGGTTTATATCTTATTTTATTTCTATGGAATTATCTTTCAGGCTAAGGGTAACCAAACGCTCTGTTTCCCACTTTTCGCTCCAGCGGTCGTGTTCGCCGTCGCAGTTGGGGTAGTTGTCAACCTCAACCATACGGCCGAATTTCACACAAAGGCTGTCCTGCTTCCAATCAAGAAGAACTTTTCTGTAATTACCCTCTCCCTCATCGGCTTTGGCAATGAGTGCGCCTTCATTATTATAAAAACCCGCTTCACCCTTATTGGAAACGGTCACGGAGCCGCCTGCAAATGAGGTGTTTCTTATAACTTCCCCCGAAAGCTCAAGGGAAAACTCGTGGGGCTCAACAACTATCTTTAATTGGGTATCCTCGCCGAAAGAGGTGTTGTCCTCCGTCACGTACATACCGCGGTTACTGTATTTATAAAAAACTTCTCTCATAAGGCAACTCCTTTCATTTTCAGCTATATTATACCATTTGCGGCTCAATAAGTCAAGGGGTAATATAAACGCAGAAAATCCCACCGAAGGTCGGTGGGATTTTCCTTATATGAAGTAATTAACTTACTTTCTGGGGTTCTTGATAGCTGCCTGAGCTGCTGCGAGTCTTGCAATGGGTACTCTGAAGGGAGAGCAAGATACGTAGTCAAGGCCGATTTCGTGGCAGAATTCAACGGATGTGGGATCGCCGCCGTGCTCGCCGCAGATACCTACGTGGAGGTGTTCGTTAACGGGTCTGCCGAGGCCGATAGCCATCTTCATGAGTTTGCCTACGCCAACCTGGTCAAGCTTAGCAAAGGGATCGTTTTCGAAGATCTTGGCATCATAGTAAGCGCCGAGGAACTTGCCTGCGTCGTCTCTGGAGAAGCCATAGGTCATCTGGGTAAGGTCGTTGGTACCGAAGCAGAAGAAGTCAGCTTCCTTAGCAATGTCGTCAGCGGTGAGACATGCTCTGGGAATTTCTATCATGGTACCTACTTCGTATTCGAGGTTAGCGCCTGCTGCAGCGATTTCAGCGTCAGCAGTAGCAACAACAACGCTCTTAACGTACTTAAGCTCCTTGATTTCGCCAACGAGGGGGATCATTATCTCGGGCTTAACGTTCCAATCGGGATGATTCTTCTGAACGTTGATAGCAGCACGGATAACAGCAGCGGTCTGCATCTTTGCAATTTCAGGATAGGTAACTGCAAGACGGCATCCTCTGTGACCCATCATGGGGTTGAACTCGTGGAGGGAAGCGATGATAGCCTTGATAGCTTCAACAGACTTGCCCTGAGCCTTTGCGAGAGCTGCGATGTCAGCCTCTTCGGTGGGAACGAATTCATGGAGAGGGGGATCGAGGAATCTGATACATACGGGAGTGCCTTCGAGAGCTTCGTAAAGCTTTTCAAAGTCGCTCTGCTGATAGGGAAGGATCTTTGCAAGTGCAATTTCTCTTTCCTCAGCGGTGTCGGAACAGATCATTT
>JAZSCR010000166.1:0-3962 GCA_045530715.1 Eubacteriales bacterium | reverse complement strand
GTTTTATGCTAGATAGATAAAGCAGAGCGGTTATTTTCTAAATGGAGGTTTTGGTTAGTTTTCTTCTCTTCTCTCTTCGCCCCAGAAGAACACTGCTACCGTGCCGGGGCCGGAATGGCTGCCTATGGTGGTACCAATATTGTTTATAAGGGGCTTTTCTGCAAGACTATGGAATTTCTCCTCAATAAGAGCGACAACTGCGTTCGCATCTTCTATACAGTCGGAATGGCAAAGGTAACATTTGCCCTTGTATTCCAATCCGTCGTCTACGTACTTTTCCATGGTCTTGACTATTTCGTTTATGACCTTGCTCTTGCCCTGTACCTTCTTTTTGGGAATAAGACGGCCGCTATGGTCAACGTGAAGGAGGGGGCATATCTTGAGTATGCCGCCGAAAAGGCCTGCGGCTTTGGAAACTCGTCCGCCCTTTACGTAGAAGGTAAGGTCGGTGGAGAAGAACCAATGGTGGAGGCGGCGTTTGTTGTTTTCTGCCCAGTCGCGGAGGTCGTCTATATCCATACCCCCGTCGCGGAGGTCGGCAAGCTTATCCATAAGCAGACCGTAGCCCGAGGATGCGGCAAGAGAGTCGACCACGTATATCTTTCTGTCGGGGTACTGCTCGGAGGCTATGGCGGCGGCGCTTCTGGCTGAGTTTGCCGAGCCTGAGATACCCGAGGAAAGGGTGAGGTGAAGCACGTCCTTGCCTTCCTTTAAGAAGGATGTGAAATAGTCAAGATACTCCGAAATGCTTATCTGGGAGGTTCTTGTTTCTCCGCCGTTTCTCATGGCGTCGTAGAAGTCCTTGAAGGGAATGGTCTGACCAAGGTCGTCGGGATATTCTTTATCGTTAAGGCTGTAATGGAAGCATATATAATTTATGTTTCTGTTTTCAAGATGTTCCTTTGAAAGGTCTGCTGTTGAGCAACAGCTTAAGATGTAGTTGTTCATATCCTATCTCCGTATAAAGTATTGGGTAGGCCGCATGTGTTCGGCCTACCCGTATATCATACCCCTTTTGGGCGGAAAAATCAACCTACTCTTAAGGTTTGGAACTCTACGGATAAAAAATAAGGAGTAGAGTTGTTTTTTATCAACTCTACTCCTAGTAGAATTATATGAATTTTGGCTCAATTACTGCTTTTTTCGACCTTTAAATCTAAAGCTCAGGAATGCTATGACCTCGGCGGGAATGAGAACGAAAATCAACTGCCAGAAGTTATAGGGGAGGAAAATCACGTATATCAGCAGGAATAGAGAGAGAATAAAAAGCATTGTTAGGATGTCGTTTCTCATCTCTACTTTCCAGATAGAGTTAAGCACAAGTAGGGTCAGCAGGAACACCGGCAACGCGGCGGCAAATATGAGAGGGATGGGCTTTATTGCTATCCAGAGAATTACAAACACAAGGATTGCAAGGGTGAATATTCCTATACCCGCGATGGCTGTAATGAGCTTTGCGTTATACTTTTTGCGCCCCGTATCGCCTACGGGCTCGGGCTGCCATTGGTCGTGGGGGGAGATAAGATAGTCAACCGTTACACCGAAAATATCGGCTATGGCCTTGACCACCGTAACGTCGGGAATGGATTCCGCTCGCTCCCATTTGGAAACCGATTTGTCCGAATAATTCAGCTTCTCCGCAAGCTCAAGCTGGGTCATACCTGCCTTTGTGCGAAGGTCTATTAAGTTGCTTGCAAAGTATATTCGCAAATCCTCCATGGGCGCATCCTCCTTTACCGATTTTATATACACATATTATAATATTTTTTCGTCCAAATTGCAATGGCTTTTTATAAAATTTCAATTAATCTTTTCTTAATTAATACATCTTTTTTCGACAAAAAAGAATTTCAATCCGAAAAATATCCGCTGCGTTTCCGCAGCAGATATTTCTTCACATGCAAAGGTGTTTGCTTGCAAACAACTTTGCTTTTATTCGCCGATGATCTGAACTTCGCAAACTCTTTCTCTTTCTCTTACCTGGTCCCAGTCAATGAAGTAAACAAAGCCGAAATCGCCAAGAGAGAGGTTACCTTCGTTAAGAACGATGGTTTCGCTTCTGCCAAAGATGGAGGAGCGGAGATGAGCGTCGGTGTTAAGGCTGCCCTTGGGCTCTTCATCGGGGAAGGTAAGAGCAAACTCAATGTGCTTGGGGCCGGGATGATGATACTGACCCTCGGTTCTGCAGGTGGGGAATATTCTCTCCATAGCCTCGATAAGGTCTACCTGAAGGAATTCTCTACCGAAGTAGTTGGTGTCGTGGGAGCATTCCTGAATCATTACAGAACAGGTGGTGTGATGAGAGTAAACAACACAGATACCGTTCTTGATGCCGGATTCCTTAACTATCTTCTTAACGTCGTCGGTAACGTTGTGGAAGCAGGGCATATGGTCCCTGGACTGAAGTTTAATAGTGCCTCTGTAAACTGCCATTTTAATTATCTCCTTTGAAATTGATTTTATAGTAAGTTATTTGCTATTTCTGTTATCGTAGGCTTCGCGGAGGGCGGTGAGCATCTCCCAAACCATTGCGGCGGGGTCCTGAGCCTTTATGATACCGCTGGTGGAGCCTGTTGCCTCGGCGCCTGCGGCAATAACGTTGTAAACGTCCTGACCGTTGGAAATGCCTGCGCCCTGAAGTACCATGATCTCGGGGTTTATGGCCTTAACGGCGGCGATGGTGTCAAGAACGTAGTCCATATCGCTGGTCTGACCCGTACCGATAAGGGCGGTGGGTTCAGCAACGATAATGTTGGGCTCAAGAGCCGCAACTGCCTTGATCTCCTCAAGAGTGTCGGTGCACACGATGGTTGCAAGACCTATCTCGTCGGCTCTCTTTATGGTAGCGGCGAGGGTTTCAAGGTCAAGCTTCTTTTCGGCGTGGTTGAGCATAACGCCTTCTGCGCCTGCCTCTTTTACAGCCTCGGGAAGCACGGAGCCAAGACCTCTTCCGGGTACGAGAGCGTCCATATGCTGTGCATAAACGTGAATTCTCTTGGTGTTCTGTGCAAGAAGAGGAATGTCGGTGTACTGGGGAGTAACTATAACGTCAACGTCAAGCTTGGTTGCCGCCTCGTCAATTACCTTTGCCAGTTCAAGCATCTTATTTCCCCAGAGGTAAGCCTTGGGGCCTATCTCGAAAAAGGGGGGCTTTATTACTTTGAAATTATAATCTTTTACCATTGTTTTTCTCCCTTTTAGTTTTTGTTCAGTCTTGCGCCTACTGCTCCACCGGGATGAATAAGAGCAAACTGCTCCTTGGTGTAGCCCGTTTCTTCAATGAGGGCGCAAAGAAGAGCGTCAAATATTGCTATGGTCTGAACGTAGCTTGCGGTTGCCATGGTATTGTCGGTATCACATTCCTTTATAAGGTTAAGGGGAAGGATAACGTCTGCGGCCAGAGCCAGGGGGGAGTTCATGTTTTCGGTAACGGCTATAAGCTTTGCACCCTTTTTCTTGCAAACGTCAATAAGGGGGAGAAGCTCTGCGGTCTTGCCGCCTCTGGATACCATTATCATGGCATCCTCGGCCTTAAGTCCGCCCAAGCCACCGTGCACAGCCTCGCAAGGGGGCATGAACATAGCGCCTCTCTCTATACAGCAGAGGGAGTGGGCAAATTTCTTTGCCGCAATACCCGAAGATCCCGAAGCGGTGGTCATTATTCTGGGCACGGATGCCAGAATGTCAACTGCCTTGGCAAATGCGGGGGATTTTATTGTATCGTGGGCAAGCCAAATGGCGTCAGCCTCTATAAAGAGGGAACGTCTGGCCGCCTCAAGTGCTTTATCTGTCATTTTACTCAAGCTCCAGTTCTTATATCATTTCTATTCCGAGAATGTCGCAAAGAGCCTTTATCTTAGCCATGTTATCGCCGTAGGTGATGATGTAGTGCTGAGCGAGAACCTTCTCCGCAAAGTCGGGAACGTCGTCCATGATTATCTCAAGAGAGGGGAGCTGGGGTG
>JAZSCR010000076.1:0-2021 GCA_045530715.1 Eubacteriales bacterium | reverse complement strand
GTTGATGGTCATAAGAGCCGTTTGTATGGGTAACAAGGGCCAGCTGCCGTCGTCTGCCGATGGCAAGATCATCGAAGGCCAAAGGTAATCGTTCCAAACACCAATGAAGCAGAAGACTGCTACCGTTGCAATTATCGGCTTTGAAAGCGGCATTATTACCTTGGTAAATACACCCATCGTAGTCGCTCCGTCTATGCGGGCAGCCTCCTCGTATTCCGAGGGGATGTTCTGGAAGAACTGCATAAACAGAAAGACGTTGAATATGCTGATAGCCGCAGGAAGAATTACTCCAAGAACGGACATCTGCCCCTTAAGGCCAAGCATAATTCTTACAATGGCGTAAAGCGGTATTATAGAGGTTTCTACCGGTACTACGATAAGGAAAATAATAAGGAAGGATAAAAGCCTTTTACCCGGAAAACGAAGCTTCGCCATAACGTAGCCCGCAAGTCCGTTTATCAGCACGTTAAGAACTATAACGATGCCCGCGTAAACAAAGCTGTTTAACGCGTATTTCCAAATATCGTAATTTATAAGAACGCTTTTGTAATTGTCAAACGCCGTTCCTAAATTTGCAAAGTCGGGTAAGAACATATTTATCGTTCCGATACTCTCGGCGTAAGCTACCTCGCTCTTTGTGGAGGTCGCCAGCATATAGAGTATGGGGAACAGAAAGACTAAAGACAATACTATACCGACGACGTGATAGATAATCTCCTTAACCGTTCTTTTTACAGGTGTTTTATTAGGTTTAAAGTTTGGCAGCTCTTGTAACAAGCGTTTATCCATATCACTTTTCCTCCCTGAAAATTCTGCGCTGTATAAGGGTTACACCGCCGATAAATATAGTCATAAGCAAAGCCACTGCTGACGAATAACCTACCCAATACTCTCTTATACCCGTCTGGTACATATAGTAAGAGAGGGTTACGGTATGATCCATATATCCGGTCATCAGCATGGGCTGAGTCAGAATTCTGCACGCACCGATAAATACCGTTATCAGTATGTAAACGAAGGTAGAGCGTAAGCCAACCCAGGTTACCATCCTGAACTTTCCCCACCAGTTTGCTCCATCAAGGGCAGCCGCCTCGTAAAGATCCTTACGAATATTGGAAAGGCCCGATAAAAATATCAGCATCTGATATCCGCAGCCCTGCCAGGCGCTCAGCACAATAATGCAGGGCATCGCGCTGTTGGGATCGCGCAGCCAATCGTGAGGCTCCGCACCGAATACGCCTATTATGGAGTTTAAAAGTCCGTCAGGACCGGGTGCAAGTATCTGCGCCCATAAAAACGAGGTTACCGAAAGCGAAATTACGACCGGCGCAAAGAAGCAGACCTTGAAAATCTTACTTCCTATACCCGGGCGATTTACAAATAGGGCAAGCAATAATGCAAGTCCTATCTGCAGAGGAACTACTCCCACCACGAAGGTGATTGTATTCATTATCGCCTTGTAAAGCGTGCCTTTGGTAGCAAGCTCCTCAAAGAAATCTCTGAAATTCTGAAATTCTATAAAGTTGATATTGTTTGGCTCCAACAGATAGTAATCTGTGAAAGCGTAGCCGAGGGAATATAAAATGGGCAGCAACACAAACATGAATGCCAGTCCCACCGCAGGCAGAAGCATAAGATACGCAGTCGCCACGGTTTTTATACGGTATACCTCCCTACGCCTTTTCGCGGTGGCTAAATCATATGCGACAAAGCCACCGAAGGCAACCATAAACAATACAAAAATAATTATTGAAGTGTTAATCATTTTTCCTTCAGATAGTTTAAAAATGTAAACTATTATTTATTATTTGCGGTTCTTAAGCTTATCCATTTCGGTTTGAAGGGTGCTTGTCGCGGAATTGAGGAGTGAGCGTACGTCGCTGTTATCCAAGCCTGCGATCACCTGATTAAAGGTAGTGGAGAAGGTGGGGTAAGCAACGGTTACAGGACGCTCTTTTCCGCTGAGCTCAAGCTGCTTCATAAGAGTATATTCGGGAGAACCTACAGCATAGTTCTTAACA
>JAZSCR010000213.1:0-7015 GCA_045530715.1 Eubacteriales bacterium | reverse complement strand
GGATTGCCCCCGGACTTTCATTCGGATACTGTAACAGAGGCCCTCTTGTTGATTACGGCAACGAAGACGCATTGCGTGTATTTACCGAAGGGTTGAAGAAATACGCAAAGTCAAAAGGACTGTGCTACGTAAAGTTTGACCCTCTTATTCCCGTTAATGTTACCCCTCCCGAGCTTAAAGAAGAGCAGTTTTTGGATTTGTATAAGGGTAATGAAGAGGCCTACGCAAAGGCTTCGGAGCTTCTTACCTCTTTGGGGTATACCCACAAAGGATTCGGTAATGATCTGAGTGATTATATACAACCCCGTTATAATATGATAGTTCCCCTGAAAAATAGGGCAGGAAAGCCGCTTTCTTCCGATGAGCTGAAGAAGAATTTCCGCCAGTCTATCAGAAAATACGTTGGTAGCTTTGCTGATAACAGAGGGATATTTACCGAGATTCCCGAAGTAACCGACGAGGTGCTCGAGGAGTTTACTCGCCTTATCCATTCCACCGAGGAGCGTCAGGGAATATACCTTAGAGGTAAGGATTATTTTAAGCAACTTACCGAAGCTTACGGTGAGGATGCGAAGATTATTCTTGCAAAATGCCGCGTTAACGTTTATAGAGAGTATCTTGAATCAAGGCTGAAAAACGAGCCTGAAAATCAAGCCAAAATATCAGAACTTATTCAAGAAGTCGACGACGTTATGGCCAAAAGGGGCGAAACTGTTTCTCTTGCAGGTTTACTTATTGTATTTCCTCCAAATAAAGAAGGAGAGAAAACGGCTGAATATCTTTATGCAGGTGCAGACCTTTCAATATTCTCTTCTTTTAATATAACCTTGTTCGGTCTATACGATGCCATGAAATACTGTATAGAAAAAGGTTGCGATATGCTTAATCTCGGCGGCGTTGAGGGTACCCTTGACGACGGACTATACGAGTTTAAGGCCAGATTCGGTTCCTTCCTTGTGGAATATTACGGTGAGTATGACCTTATAGTTTCACCCTTAAAATACAAGCTTTTAGAGAAATATCTTCCCACTGCCGTAAGGGTATACAAGAAGATAGTAAGAAAACTTACGGGAACCGAAAATAAGAGTAAATGAAAGAAAAAACAGATGCAATCCGCATCTGTTTTTTTGCTATCTGTATCGATTTTTTATAAGGTTTTGAAGGGAGTTAAGAACCTCTGTCGAACATTCTGGAGTCTCTTTGAGAGAAAATTCAATGCCCAAACTTTCGTATTTTGGCAGGCATATCTTTCGGAAGGGAAGAAGTTCTATTTTTTCAAGATTTTTGTATTCCTCTGCAATGGAAATTACAGCTTTTACATTCTCTTCGGAGTCTGTGATTTGAGGAATTATAACATGTCTTATCCAAAGTGGAATATTCATTTCTTCCGTGAGCTTGAGGAATTGCTTTACCTTTTCAAGGGAACCTCCTGCGTATTTTTTGTATCCGCTGTCGGTGTCAAACTTAATATCACATATGACAAGATCGGTTTCTTTAAGCACGGCCTTTGCTTTTTCAATGTCACATATTCCCGAGGTGTCTATTGCCGTATGCAGTCCAATAGCTTTAAATCCGCGGAGCAATTCCGTGGCAAATTCGGGCTGTAAAAGACATTCGCCGCCCGACAGGGTAACGCCACCGTCTTTGATATAAGGATAAAACCTTTTGACCTTAAGTATTACCTCTTCAGCTGTAACTTCCTGCCCTTGGTTTACGTTCCATGTATCAGGATTGTGGCAGTAGGCACACCTTAAAGGGCAGCCCTGAAAAAATATTACCGAACGAAGTCCGGGGCCGTCTACGGCCCCGAAACTTTGTATTGAATGTATATTGCCAGTTATCATTTCAGTCTCACATTGCTTGGTGGAAGGTTCTGCTGATTACTTCCTTTTGCTGTTCTTTGGAAAGCTTATTGAAGTTAACTGCATAACCCGAAACTCTTATGGTAAGGTTGGGGTACTTTTCGGGATGCTCGGAAGCATCTATAAGGGTCTCTCTGTTAAACACGTTAACGTTAAGATGCTGTGACATCTGGGAGAAGTATCCGTCAAGGAGGGATACGAGATTTGCGTATCTTTCCTCATCACTATGACCGAGAGCTTCGGGAACGATACTGAAGGTGTTGGAGATACCGTCTCTGCATACGTCGTAGGAGAGTTTTGCTACCGAGTTAAGAGAAGCAAGTGCACCGGATTTGTCGCGGCCGTGCATGGGGTTTGCTCCGGGAGCAAAGGGTTCGCCAGCCTTTCTTCCGTCGGGAGTAGCGCCCGTTTTCTTACCGTATACCACGTTTGACGTAATGGTGAGAATGGAGAGGGTATGTTCTGCATTTCTGTAGCAGGGAGTTTTCTTGAGTTCTTCGTAGAAGAGTCTTGTCTGTTCGCAGGCGATGGAGTCAACCTTATCGTCGTCGTTACCGTAGCAGGGGAACTCACCCTCGGTTATAAAGTCGGTAATAAGGCCGTTTTCACCCTTTACGGGGCGTACCTTTGCGTACTTAATTGCAGACAGAGAGTCGGTAAGAACAGAAAGTCCTGCAATACCGAAGGCCATAAATCTGTGTACTTCGGTATCGTGGAGAGCCATCTGGATCTTTTCATATGCGTATTTATCGTGCATATAATGGATCATATTCATTGCAGTAACGTAGGTTTTTGCAAGCCAGGTTCTGTAAAAATCCATTCTGTGAAGAACGTCTACGTAATTGAGATAACCGTCACCTACTGGCTCGGTTACGGGTGCGATCTGCTGACCTGTTTTTTCGTCGCGGCCACCGTTAAGGCTGAGGAGAAGGAGCTTTGCGAGGTTTGCTCTGGCGCCGAAAAACTGCATCTGCTTGCCGACTTTCATAGCCGATACACAGCAGGCTATGGCGTAGTCGTCACCGTATCTTGGACGCATAAGGTCGTCGTTTTCATACTGAATGGATGCTGTATCGCAGGAAACCTTTGCAACGTATCTTTTGAAGTTTTCGGGAAGAGATTCTGCCCAAAGTACGGTGAGGTTAGGCTCTGCGGAAGGACCGAGATTGTAAAGGGTATGAAGATATCTGAAGGTGTTCTTTGTTACCAAAGTTCTGCCGTCCTCACCCATACCGCCAAGGGCTTCGGTTATCCACATGGGGTCGCCTGCAAAAAGCTCGTTGTATTCGGGAGTTCTCAGATGTCTTGCAAGGCGGAGCTTAAGAACGAAGTCGTCTATTATTTCCTGGGCGCCCTCTTCTGTGAGAGTGCCGTTTTTAAGATCTCTTTCAATGTATATGTCAATAAAAGTGGCAGTTCTACCAAGGCTCATTGCCGCACCGTTCTGCTCTTTTATTGCCGCAAGGTAGGCAAAGTACATCCACTGTACCGCTTCTTTTGCGGTTGCGGCGGGCTTTGATATATCATAGCCGTACATTGCACCCATTTCTTTAAGCTTGCCAAGGAAGTTTATCTGCTGGAACAGCTCTTCAAGCTCTCTTACGTTGTCGCCAAGAACTGTGTTTTGGGAAATTCTGTCCTTATCTTCCTGCTTTTTCTCTATAAGAAAGTCAACGCCGTAAAGGGGTACTCTTCGGTAGTCACCAATAATTCGGCCTCTTCCGTATGCGTCGGGAAGGCCGGTAATAAGGCCAACGTGTCTGGCCGCTTTAATGTCATCGTTATATACTCTGAATACACCGTCGTTATGGGTAGTGCGGTACATAAATTCCTGCTCTACCTTTTCCGAAAGTTCGTATCCGTATGCTTTGCAGGCGGCTCTTGTCATTCTTACTCCACCGAAGGGGTTTGCGCCCCTGCAAAGGGGTTTTTCGGTCTGCAGACCTACGATTATTTCATTATCCTTATCAACGTATCCGGGACCGTAATTCATTACGGACGACGCTCTTGTAGTATCTACGTCAAGCACTCCGCCTGCCTTACGCTCCTCTTCAAAAAGGGCTTTTACTTTTCTGTCAAGTTCAGCGGTTCTTTCCGTGGGATTTGCAAGAAAGTCCTCATTACCAGAGTAGGGAGTATAGTTTTTCTGGATAAAATCTCTTACGTTTATCTCTTTTTCCCAGTCTCCGCCGATAAAATTCTTCCACTGTTCCATAATAATCCTCCATGATAGGTTTATTTCCGTTGCCCTTTTAATAAAAAAAGGGCAACATCGAAATGTTGCCCAGACGGTCGGCTTATTCATGCAACCCCTCACTGTGTTACCACAAGCATTATCGCTTTTCCGTCAGAAGGTATTGCCGGGGACAACGTCCCTGTTCAAATAAAGTATAGCACATATATTTTGACAAATCAATACAGATTTTCCGATTTGCGAAAAGATTTACATTTTATTCGTTCCGCTTATTTTGGAAAATACGTCTGCGAATACAGGATCTCTTTTGATTCCCTTAACGTATACCATCGGTGCGCCTCTGTCATTATTTACAAAGTAGCCCTCATCGGTAAGTATGGGAGTATGTTGGATCACTCTCGTCATACCGTTTTGTACGGTGAAATATGCCGTTCCCGCAATATCCCAAATAACCTTTGAAGCCGCGTATTTTCCGCCTTTAACAGCCGTAACGATTTTGGTAAGATATGTTCCTATTTCATTTTTGCCGTTAAGATAGTGTTCAAGCTCGGGAATAGTGGTCGTGAGGTGATCGGTCACACCTCCTGCAGGTATCTGAACCAAGGGGATACCGCTGTTGAATACTACCTGAGCAGCGGGAATATCCTGGTTGAGGTTCATCTCTCTTGGGTCGGGAAACTGATATGAATGTCCTCCAAGCCATACTACGGAGGCTTTGTTTACAATTTCCGGACACATAAGAATTGCCGAAGCAAGGTTTGTTATGCAGCCTATGGCGAGGATATATACTCGTTTTTTTGCATTTTTTACCGTATTCACTATATTATGGGCGGCAGGGGAGTCTACCGGGGTGTTCTTATTTGGAAGATATCTGTCGGAGCCCTTGAATACTGGGATCTTTGCTTTGGGCTCAACCATATTCATAACCTTGAGTATTTCCTCGTAGCTCTGTTCCATACCAAGCGCAGGATCGGTCATTTTTCTGGTTGTGAACGGCGCCGCATTTATGGATAAAAGATTTATTTTTTCAGGACTGAGCATAGCGTGGGCGATGGCAAACTGATCGTCTTGTTCGTTAAAGGCGTCGGTATCCAATATGAGGTCAACGACCTCGTCGTTATCCGCA
Organism: Eubacteriales bacterium; assembly: GCA_045530715.1. Lineage (GTDB taxonomy): Bacteria > Bacillota > Clostridia > Oscillospirales > UBA644 > JAZQLP01. Next base: position 1,833 of record JAZSCR010000213.1, on the reverse strand, counting down.
ATATTAAGAAGGTCAACAACGTCTTGATATGACATAACGCATATCTCCTTATCTGCTTTTTTATGAATTTTATCATATTTTTCCATCTTTGTCAATGGCCGGGAGTCTTTATCCGCATTTTTATCTGTTACAAAAGTTTAAATTCACCCTCACACTTATTGACAAACGTTATATTTGATGCTACAATACACTTGAACAATTATTCAAGTGTTTGTGAAGAAAGGACTGCTTATGTCTCAGATCATAGAAAAACATTCCCACTGCGGCGGCGAATTGCTCTCCGTAGGCGGAAAGCAGGTTACCCATGCTGACCTGGTGCAAATGGTGGCAGATATGCTTCCTGATGAGGATTCTCTATACGACCTTGCGGAGCTTTTTAAGGTGTTTGGGGACAGTACCCGCATAAGAATACTTTACGCTATTGCCGAGTCGGAGATGAGCGTATGCTGTATAGCAGAGCTTCTCAATATGACTATGTCTGCAATCTCACATCAGTTGCGCATACTTAAGCAGGCCAGCCTTGTAAAGTACCGCAGGGAGGGTAAGACCGTGTTTTATTCCTTGGCGGACAGTCACGTTCTTACTATAATAAGCCAAGGACTTGAGCATATAATGGAATGAGAAAGGGAACGAATTATGAGAAAAACTTTTAAGCTTGAAGACCTTGAGTGCGCTAATTGCGCTGCCAAAATGGAAAGGGGTATACGCGCTATAGAGGGCGTTACCTACGCAAATATGAGCTTTATGACCCAGAAACTTACCGTTGAAGCCCCTGACGAGATATTTGATGACGTTATGAAAAAGGCGGCCGAGATATGCAAAAAGGTTGAGCCAGATATGAGAATTATAATGAAATAAGAGGCGGCTATGACACGTAAACAAAGACGTAAACTTATACGTATAATTACAAGTTTAGTGCTGTTCGGTATAGCCTTGCTCTTGAAGATTGACGGTTTGTGGGCTCTTGGGGCCTTCCTGATCCCTTATCTTATAGTGGGATACGACGTTATTTTCGCAGCTGTCAGAAATCTCATAAAAGGTCAAGTCCTTGATGAGAACTTTCTGATGTCTATAGCTTCCATAGGAGCGTTTATAACTGGGGATTATCATGAAGCCGTTGCCGTAATGATATTTTATCGTGTAGGCGAGTTTTTTGAAAGCTACGCCGTCGGTAAGACCCGCAGATCCGTGGCTGCTCTTATGGATATTCGACCCGATTATGCGAAGGTTTTAAGAGATGGACGTACTATTACCGTAGATCCGGATGAAGTGTCCGTAGGAGAGTTTATATCCGTTGATCCCGGGGAGAGGATTCCCCTCGATGGTATTATAGTAAAGGGCGTCACGTCCGTCAATAATTCGGCTTTAACGGGCGAGTCACTTCCCGTGGAGCTTGCAGAGAATGATGCCGTTATTAGCGGCAGCATAAATCTTACCGGAAATATTACCGTGAGGGTAACTAAAGCCTATGGCGAATCCACCGTTTCAAAAATACTCGAGCTTGTGGAAAATGCTGCTGAAAAAAAGGCTAAAACAGAGAACTTTATAACGAAATTTGCTCGCTGGTACACCCCTTGCGTAGTCATTGCCGCATTGTTTTTAGCGGTATTACCTTCACTTATTACGGGGGATTGGAATGAATGGGTTCACCGAGCCCTCATATTCCTCGTTGTATCCTGTCCATGCGCTTTGGTTATTTCTGTACCTATGTCCTTTTTCGGTGGTATAGGAGGCGCTTCAAGGCGTGGTATACTCATAAAAGGTTCATCTTATATTGAGGCCCTTTCAAAGGCCGATACTATGGTATTTGATAAAACAGGCACCTTGACCAAG
>JAZSCR010000202.1:0-6077 GCA_045530715.1 Eubacteriales bacterium | reverse complement strand
TGGACTATGAAAGCTGAAAAATTGCTTTTGGAAGCAAATGAATATAACAAGGAGCTTGTGTCTGCGAGAAGGTATCTTCATCAAAACGCAGGTGTGGGCTTTGATATTTCTCCTGCCGTGGAATATGTAAAAAAACAGCTTCTTTCAATGGGATACGATCCCGTGCCCTGCGGTAAAGCCGGTATAATTGCCGTTGCCGGCGGGAAAAAGCCGGGAAAGGTGTTTCTGCTGCGCGCGGATATGGATGCTTTGCCCGGTAAAGAAGAGTCCGGAGAAGAATTTGCGGCCACTAACGGGAATATGCACGCCTGCGGTCACGACCTGCATACCGCCATGCTTTTGGGTGCGGCAAAGCTTTTAAAAGCGCATGAGGATGAGATACAGGGTAAAGTAAAGCTGGTGTTTCAGCCTGCGGAAGAAACGTTTGAAGGCGCAAAGGATATGGTAGAGTCGGGAGTTTTGGAAGACCCAAATGTAGACGGCGCTCTTATGCTTCACGTTATGGCAGGCATACCTCTTCTCACCGGAAATATCGTGGTGTCGTCTCCCGAGGCCTCGGCTCCTGCCGCAGATTATTTTGACGTTACAGTATACGGAAAAGGGTGTCACGGCGCTTCGCCTGCATCGGGGATAGACCCCATTACCGTCGCTTGTCATATTTTACTTTCTTTACAGGAGATATCCGCCAGGGAGCTCCCCATGGGGGAAAAGGTCGTGATAACCGTAGGTGCTTTTCACGGGGGTGCGGCTCCTAACGCAATACCAGATAATGCTACCTTCAGCGGTACTGTAAGAACCTTCAGCGAGAGTACGAGAGAGTTTATAAAGACCCGTATACAGGCCATATCCAAGGGCATAGCCACCGCCTTCAGAGCTGAGGTTGACGTGGTCTTCAGCAGAGAATGCCCCGTGTTATATAACGATCCCGACGCCGTAGCTTTCGCAGGGAAATATATATCAGAGCTTCTCGGTGAGGATAGAGTATTTTCCGAATCGGAAATGTCAGATTCCTGTATGTCAGGTATTGCAGGGTCAGAGGATTTTGCCTATATAGCTCAAAGAGTTCCTTCCGTTATGCTGTCAATTTCCGCAGGAAGCTCGGACGAAGGATATATTTATCCCCAGCATCATCCAAAGATCGTGTTTGATGAAAGCGTCTTGCCTGTCGGTGCGGCGGCATACGCGTATTATGCAATAAGATGGCTTGAAGAAAATAAATAAAGATAAAAAATGTGCTCTCCATGTGGAGAGCACATTTTTTGTTATTATATTATTCAGTTCTCAATGCTACGACGGGGTCTTTCTTTGACGCGCTTCTGGAAGGGATAATTCCTGCAAAAAGGGTCAGCACTACACTTATTGCTACAAGAAGAACTCCTACGGGGAGGGGGAGATGGGCGCTGAGGTTGTTTATTCCCGTCAGACTGTGCAGTATTGCATTAATGGGGATACAGAGCAGATAGGTTATGGCTACGCCAAGAACGCCTGACGTAAAGCCGATAATTACGGTTTCTGCATTAAACATGCTTGAAACGTTTTTCTTTGATGCGCCTATGGCTCTGAGGATACCGATTTCCTTTGTTCTTTCCTGTACGGAGATAAGGGTTATTACTCCTATCATTATAGAAGATACGATAAGAGATACCGCTACAAAGGCTATAAGAACGTAGGTTATGGCGTTAATTATGGTGGTTATTGAGGACATCATAATACCTACGTAATCGGTGTAGGTTATTTTAGAAACGTCGTCAACGCCCTCGTTATATTTAGCGATGGATTCTTCGATAACGTCTTTTTCTTCAAAGGATGCGGAATAGAGGTTTACCGAGGAAGGCTTTTCCAAATCTACGTAACCCAATATTCTCATATTCTGTTCATAAGAGGATTTTGAGAATTCAAGGATTTCGTCGTAGTATACCGAGCATTGTTCAGCGGTATAGAGATCGATAGACATATCCAGCATACCCGCCAGCTGTTCGTCGCTCATGGCGGAAAGTCTTGCTTCAACCTGGGCGGCGTACTGCATTTTTATCTGCTCGGCTACCATTTGGGTAAAGAATTCGGTTATATCCTCATCGCTCATGGTGGAAATGTAGGAAGATATTTCGTCTTCGTTCATACCCGTCTGTTGAGTAAGGGCCTGAAGCATGGTTTGCTCCATCGTTTCACGGGTCATGCCGTTCATAGCTTGAGCAACCATTCCCGAAAGCTGTTCTTCGGAGGGTATGCTCATTATTTTTACATAAGAATCAGCTTTTTCGCTTACGTCAAGGGCGGTAACGTAGGCCTTGAATTCTTCGGCCTTCTTTTCGTTGGAAACGCTTCCGTCCGTTGATTTAAAGGGGAGACCGGTAAAGATATCTGTATGAGGGTCATCAAGCTGGGCATTTATTGAGGAGGATTCTTTTGATTTGTTTACGATATACTCTGTAAGCCTACTTGTGTATCCGATAGATCCGGTGAGCATAGCGGATACGGCTTCTTCGTTGGGACGGATAATACCCGATACCTTAAGAACTGTACCGTTATCGTAGAGGTATTTTAAACCTGCGGACGAGGATCGCAAATCGGTATAGAGCCCCGAACTTTCATCGAGAATATAGCAATCAGAGGAGAGGATGGTTCGGAACTCCATATCGCATATTTCTTCGTAAGTCCAGGTTTTTGCGGTGTATTCAATCTCGGTTTTGTTTACAGCCGCCTCTATCATGGCATTCATTTCTTCTTCAGAAGTGAGTCCCAAAGCGAAAAGGGTCATATCGTCTATTTCGTTATTGGCGTCTACAACTATTACTATTTCGTTGTATTCGGTGGGCCAAGAGCCGTATATAACGTCGTACTGCTTTTCAAGCAGATCGCTTACCAGCTTTCCGTTATCACCCGGAAGCATCTCCTGCCAAAGTTTAAGGGATGAAGAACCCATGGTTGACATCATGGAGGTCATCTGATTGGAGGCGTCTGTCAGTGTGGAGGTTTCCTCTTCTGACCCGCTTAAAAACATACTGCTGAAATGCTCCATAAGCATACTCTGCATAAGCGCCTGAGTATCAGACAGAATGATTTCACCGTCTATGTTTTTGGTGTATATCAGCATATCTATGTTGTATGTGTACTGTATGCCGCTAAGGGCGGAGGCCAGGCCGTTTTCCTCTTCACCTTTTGCTTTTTCACCTTCAATATACGCTTTAAATGCACGGAGGTCGTTTTCCTTGGTCTCAAGGTTGCTCATTGCGTTAATGAGGTCGTGTACCGCAGGCTTCTGATATACAGCATCCTTTTCATGGTCTTCCTTTGAAGCGGCAGACTCCATAAACATCTGCATAAGGGAGCCAAGGTCGGTGTGCTGTTCGGTTATGGTGAGGGGATAGGATGAAAGGGTATCCTCCTGAACTGCGTTTATATAGTTTGTCATGCCTTGAGAAACGGCGTAAATAAGGGCAATGCCTATAATACCTATACTTCCCGCAAAGGATGTCAGTACGGTTCTGCCTCGCTTGGAAATAAGATTTTTGAGAGAAAGACCGAAGGATGTAAAGAGGGACATTGAAGGCATTTTAACCTTCTTTGCTGATTTATTTTCTTCCTCTACGCAGGCATTTTCTTTGGATATTTCCTCTTCTGTCAGCGGATTTGAGTCGCCGGTTATTACACCGTCAAGCATATTGATAATTCTTGTAGAGTATTTGTTTGCAATATCGGGGTTATGGGTTACCATAATGACGAGTCTGTCTTTTGATATTTCCTTAAGAATATCCATAACCTGAACGCTTGTTTCGGTATCCAGGGCGCCTGTAGGCTCGTCGGCCAGGATAATATCGGGATTATTGACTATGGCTCTTGCAATAGCCACTCTCTGCATTTGTCCGCCCGACATTTCGCTGGGCTTTTTCTTTATCTGTGAGCCGAGGCCAACCATTTCAAGGGCTTCCTTGGCTCTCTTTTTTCTTTCTGCCTTGGATACACCAGAGAGGGTAAGGGCTAACTCTACGTTTCTCAATACAGACTGGTGGGGGATAAGGTTATAGCTCTGGAACACAAATCCTATGGAGTGATTTCTATAGGTATCCCAATCTCTGTCCTTGTATTTTTTTGTGGAGGTGCCGTTTATTATCAGGTCGCCCTCGGTGTACTGGTCAAGGCCTCCGATAATATTGAGCATTGTCGTCTTACCGCAACCCGAAGGCCCTAATATGGAGACAAACTCGCTCTTTCTGAATTTAAGGCTCACTCCCTTAAGGGCATTTACAGTTTCACCGCCCGCAGGGTAGTCCTTTTTTATGTTTACTAATTCTAACATCTGTTTCTCCTATTTCTGTATCAGGAATTCAATATAACCGTAAATTCTTCACCTGTAATGGTTTCATTTGCGTAAAGATAGTGGGCAAGCTCGTCAAGTTTTGCTCTGTTTTCCGATAGTATTTTAGTCGCTTTCAGATGAAGTCGCTTAACCGTTTCTACCACCTGTCTGTCAACTTCCGTCTGTGTTTCCGCCGAGCAGATAGGGCTTGTATCTCCGCCAAGATAGCGGTTATTCTGTTCTTCAAGGGCCACCATACCGAAGCTTTCGCTCATGCCGAATCTGGTTATCATGGAGCGGGCGAGCTTTGTGGCTTTTTCAATATCGTTTGCCGCGCCCGTAGTAACGGTACCTACGGCAATTTCTTCTGCTGCTCTTCCTGCTGTCAGGGTGGTGATCTTATTCTCTATCTCTTCTTTTGACATGAGATAGTGATTGTCTTCTTCTACCTGCATTGTGTATCCAAGGGCACCGGAAGTTCTGGGGGTAATGGTTATTTTCTGTACGGGGGCAGAATTTTTCTGCTTTGCTGCTACAAGGGCGTGGCCTATTTCGTGGTAAGCCACTATCATCTTTTCTTTGTCGGTGAGGATTGCATTTTTCTTCTGGTAACCTGCAATAACCACCTCAATGCTTTCTTCCAGGTCAGCCTGAGATATGGCTTTTCTGTTATTCCTTATGGCGTGCAGGGCGGCTTCGTTAACTATATTTGCAAGTTCCGCACCCGATGCGCCTGCCGCCATGCGGGCGACCTTTAGAAAATCGATATCAGTTTCTGTCTTTACCTTTTTTGCGTGAACCTTAAGGATCTGCTCTCTGCCAATAAGGTCGGGCAGGTCAACGGGAACTCGTCTGTCAAATCGTCCCGGTCTTGTGAGGGCGGGGTCAAGAGATTCGGGTCTGTTGGTAGCGGCAAGGATTATAACGCCGCTGTTATCGTCAAAACCGTCCATTTCGGTGAGGAGCTGATTAAGCGTCTGTTCTCTTTCATCGTTACCGCTGAAATTGCCGTCACGCTTTTTACCTATGGCATCTATTTCATCTATAAATACTATGCAGGGAGCCTTTTCTTTTGCCTGTTTAAAGAGATCTCTTACCTTTGAAGCCCCCATACCCACGAACATTTCCACAAATTCGGAACCCGACATTGAGAAGAAGGGAACGTTTGCTTCGCCCGCAACTGCTTTTGCCAGCATTGTTTTACCCGTGCCCGGAGGGCCTACAAGCAACAGACCTTTGGGCATGGATGCGCCTATTTCTCTGTATTTTTCGGGGTTATGGAGGTAATCAACTATCTCGGTAAGGTTATCCTTTGCCTCGTCAACTCCCGCAACGTCCGAGAATTTGATACCGTCTGACGACTTTACGTAGATTTTTGCGTTGCTCTTTCCCATATTGAATATCATGGAGTTGTTTCCGCCCGACTTTTTCATGAACTTGTTCATCAGTAAGCGGCCAAATATCCAGAATATGGCAAGGGGGAGTATCCATGAAAGAAGAAAACCGAGTACGGGGGATGTCTCTTCAATTATTTCAGAATAAAATTCTGCGCCGCCGTCCTTCAGCCTTTGCACAAGGTCGGGGTCGCTTATAATTCCCGTTCTATATACCTGTTCTTCAGCTTTATCTGTAAAAAGTATTTGGTTTGTCTGTATTTCAACCTTTCCTATCTGCCCCTCTTCGGTCATGGTCATAAAGGTACCGTAATCTACGTCCTTTATCTGCATTCTTGAAATGGAGGGGATTGCTATCAGATTGAGAGCCAGTATAACTGCGAGTG
>JAZSCR010000068.1:0-4091 GCA_045530715.1 Eubacteriales bacterium | reverse complement strand
ATAGGGGAGATAGGCCTTGACTATCACTACGACGACGTCCCAAAGGAGATACAGCGAAAGTGGTTTGAGGCCCAGTGCGCCCTTGCAAAGGAGCTTGACGCGCCGGTGATCATACACGACAGAGAGGCTCACGCCGAATGTCTTGAAATGGTAAAAAAATACGGTAACCGCGGCGTTTTTCACTGCTTCAGCGGCTCTGCCGAAATGGCAAAAGAGCTGATTAAAATGGGCTTTTATATCTCCTTTACGGGAGTGCTGACCTTTAAAAACGCCCGTAGAGCAATAGAGGCCGCCGAGGTGGTTCCTCTTGACAGACTTATGATTGAAACCGACTGCCCCTATATGGCCCCCGAGCCCCACAGAGGTACGCGAAACGACCCCACCCTGGTTCCCGTAATCTGCGAGACCCTTGCCCGTATAAAGGGAGTATCCGTGGAAGAGGCGGCAAAGGCCACATTTGAGAACGCAAAACGACTTTTTGGATTTGAATTATAAAGGGAAATATATGGACAAGCTTACACTTATTGCAACCACAGCCTTCGGCATAGAGGCTCTTACCGCCCGTGAAATAGAAAATCTGGGCTATACCGACAAAAGCGTTGAAAACGGCCGCGTCACCTTCCGTGGCGACAGCCTTGCCGTTGCCCGCGCAAATATGTTTTTACGCACCGCCGACAGGGTTCTTATAAAGATGGGCGAGTTTAAAGCCACCACCTTTACCGAGCTTTTTGACGGCGTAAAGGCTCTGCCTTGGGAGGATATTCTCCCCGCAAACGCTTGTTTCCCCGTAACGGGACGTTCTGTTCGTTCGGGACTTTTTTCGGTGTCCGACTGTCAGGCCATAACCAAAAAGGCCATAGTTGACCGACTCAAATCAAAATACAAATACGTGGGCGATATTCTGCCCGAGGACGGCCCCACCTATAAAATCGAGGTTGCCCTCCTTAACGATATGGCATCTCTTACTGTAGATACCACCGGCGCAGGCCTTAACAAGAGGGGATACCGTCGTATAGCGGGTGAAGCGCCCCTTAAGGAAACCATGGCTTCCGCCCTTCTCGACCTTACCTTCTGGAAGTACGGCCGCACCCTGGTTGACCCCCTTTGCGGTAGCGGAACATTTCCTATTGAGGCGGCTATGAAGGCTCTCAAGATAGCCCCCGGACTTAAGAGGGACTTCCTTTATCAGACCTGGTCAAACTTTGATTCCACCGTATATGACAGAGCCCGCGAAGAGGCTCTTGACTTGATGATACGCCCCACGGGAAAGATTGAAATTTACGGATCCGACCTCGACCCCAAGGCTATTGACCTTGCAAAGCTCCACGCTCATGAGGCCGGAGTAGGGGAGTATATCACCCTTAAGCAGATGAACGTAAACGACTTTTACTCAAAGGAAAAGTTCGGCTTTATAGTTACCAATCCCCCCTACGGTGAAAGACTTCTTGATAAGCAGGCCGCCCAGCGACTTTATCGCGATATGGGTAGGGTATACGCAAGACTTGATAACTGGTCCTGCTACGTCATAACCTCCGATAAGGACTTTGAAAAGTGCTTTGGCCGTCACGCCGATAAGCGCCGTAAGCTCTACAACGGCCGTCTGGAGTGCCAGTATTATCAGTTCCTCAGCAAGGAAAAGCCTCCCCGTGAGCCCCGCCCCGAAAAGACAGAGGGTTGACAAAAGGGAGTTTATGGTATATAATTAGTCAAAGAAAGAAAATTGGAGAAGAATATGACATTGGATATCTTATCCCCCGAATTTAAGCAGTTCCTTACTTCTGTTGGCCAAAGATTTGGTCTTGAAGGGGATATAGTTGAAATTAAGAAGTTCAGCTCTGGACATATAAACGATACCCTTTACGTTAAGTATTCTACGGGCAATCAGTTCGTTTTTCAGGCCGTAAATACCTACGTTTTCAAAAAGCCCGTAGAGGTAATGGAAAATATAGTTGCCGTTACCGAGCATATAAGAAATAAGTACAAGGCTATGGGCGTGGACAGCTCCCGCCTGGTGCTTAATTTCCGCAGTACCGTTTCGGGCGAGTATGGATTTATTGATGATGATTCCCGTTTTTGGAGAGTGTATGACTTTATAGACGGCTCTTGCACCTACAACGTGGTTGAGGACCCTGAGCTTTTGGTTGGCGCTGGCGCCGCTTTGGGTGAATTTCAGCGTATGCTTGACGATTTTCCCGTACATACCCTCCACGAGACCATTAAGGATTTCCATAACACCCCCTGGAGATTTGAAAATCTCTACGAGGCTATCCGCCTTGACGAGGTTGGCCGCGTAGCCGCCGTAAAAGAGGAGCTTGAATACTTTAACTTCTGGAAAGAAAAGGTTACCCGACTCCTTGACCTTAATAAGGAAGGCAAACTGCCCCTTCGCGTAACCCATAACGATACAAAGTTTAATAACGTACTTATCGACTCCGAAACAAAGGAGCCCCTTTCCATTATCGACCTTGATACCGTTATGCCCGGATTTTCGGTAATCGACTTTGGTGACGCTATCCGTACAGCCGCCGCCACCGCCGAGGAGGACGTTGAGGACGTTAGCAAAATGGGCGTTGATATTGAGATGTTCGAGGCCTTTACCAAGGGCTTTATCGGTAAAAACAAGGGCTTCTTTACCCCCACCGAAATAGACAATATGGTCTGGGGCGCCATTATCGTTACCGTTGAGCTGGCCGCAAGATTCTTTGCCGACTACCTTGCAGGGGATAAGTATTTCAAAACCGCCTACCCCGAGCATAACCTTGTCCGCACCAGAGCCCAGATGAAGCTCTCTATGGATATGTACGAGAAATACGATATTCTTGATGCTATAGTCAAGAAGTATAATGTATAATTCTGTTAAGATATAAAGAAAAGAGAGATGCAGTTGCATCTCTCTTTTGCTATATACGTTATCTTTTTATTCCCCAGGGGCTTTGTTTGTAAACATAGTCACCCAAAGCTTAAACATTGAGGGGTTTGCGGCCTTTGTGTCATTGTCGCCAAAATTCATGGCCTTTTCACCGCCCACCGTCCATTCGGGGTACCCTTCTGCGTTGGGATTTGAGGTCTTTGCAAAGGCGGTAAGTCTGTTTACCATTTCTTCTGAAAGGGCGTAATCCTTTTCGTTGAATGGGCGCCAACAGTTCTTCAGTGTTCCGAACCAGTACCACAGGTCTGCTGAGTGCCAAGCGCCGTGTTTATCCCCGGGCAGGTTTCTTCCAAAGAACCAAAGATATGCAGGTGAGTTCTGAGCCTTACACCAATCCTTTGCCATTCCGTAGAGGAGGGGAGGCATCATATCGTGGCTTGTTGTTCCTATCATATAAGATATCTTGTGCTGTTCGCCCTTTTCAAGGAGCTCGTAGCCTTTACCCACCACAAGACGCCCGTCAATGCAGGGGGTAGCTGCTCCTCCGGGGGTGGTCTTCTTGAGCTCGTTCCAGACTTCAAAGAGTTTTTCAACGGGAATGGCTCTGAATTCTTCAAGGGTCTTTGCTCCCGTCTTTTCCATTACAGATTGCCAGAAGGGATAGTTTTTATCGGGTTCAGCTGCCGTAAGAGCCTTGATTACGCCACCGCCGCTGCTCATAACTGCCTTATGGAAAAGCCCTTTTGTCATGGGCGACAGACAGTGCTGCTGTACACTCATACCGCCCGCGCTCTGCCCCATAATTGTAATGTTTTCGGGGTCTCCTCCAAAGGCCTCTATGTTGTGCTTAACCCAGGAAATGGCGGTAACCTGGTCGTAAAGACCGTAGTTGCCCGTGTATCCAGCCTCTTCCTTAAGTTCAGGAAGTACGGCAAATCCCAAGGGGCCCAAGCGGTAGTTAATGGTTACTCCGATAACGCCCTTTTTAGGCCATAAGGGAACGTCAAAATGCTTTTCGTGGCCGCATCCACCCGTGAATCCTCCGCCGTGAATATATAGGATTACGGGGAGTTTTTCGCCCATTTCTTCGGGTGCGAAAATGTTTAAGAAAAGACAGTCTTCGCTGTAACGGTAGGTTTCGCCCTTGCGGAATTCGTTGTAGTAAAATATCTTTTTCGGCATATCCTCTTCGTTATAGAAGGCGCGGGGCTGATATGAGCAG
>JAZSCR010000044.1:0-16952 GCA_045530715.1 Eubacteriales bacterium | reverse complement strand
GAAGTTCTCGTTCCCTCCAACGCTCAGAAGGGTGACGATATCCCCGTTTCCGTATTTGCTAAGCATCCCGACGGAACTCTTCCCCAGGGTACCGCTGCTTTCGAAAAGAGAGGTATCGCTGTTGACGTTCCCGTTTGGGTTACCGAAAACTGTATCCAGTGTAACCAGTGTGCTCTCGTTTGTCCCCACGCTGTAATCAGACCCTTCGTTCTTAACGAAGAAGAACTTGCAGCTGCTCCCGAAGGATTCTCTGCAAAGAAGATGATCGGTAAGGGCACCGAAGGTCTTTCCTTCGCTATCAAGGTATCCGTTCTTGACTGTACCGGTTGTGGCCTCTGCGCTAACGTATGTCCCTCTAAGAACAAGGCTCTCGTTATGAAGCCCCTCGATACTCAGATCGAAGAGCAGACCAACTTCAACTACGCTCATAAGAAGGTTTCCGATAAGGAACTTCCCTTCAATGAAGTATCCGTTAAGGGCTCCCAGTTCAAGCAGCCCCTCCTCGAGTTCAACGGCGCTTGTCCCGGTTGTGGCGAAACTCCCTACGCTAAGCTCATCACCCAGCTCTTCGGCGACAGAATGTATATCGCTAACGCTTCCGGTTGTTCTTCCATTTGGGGCGGTTCTGCTCCCTCTACTCCCTACACCGTAAACAAGAAGGGCCACGGTCCTGCTTGGGCTAACTCCCTCTTCGAGGATAACGCTGAATACGGTTACGGTATGTTCCTTGCAGTTAAGCAGAGAAGAGAAAAGCTTGCTGACGTAGTAAGAACTCTTATCGCTGACGAAAGAGCTTCCGAAGAGCTCAAGGCTGCAGGTAACGAATGGCTCGAAAACATCGAAGACGCTGTCGGCTCCAAGGCTGCAGGCGAAAAGCTCCTCGCTCTTTGCAAGGATATCGCTGCTCAGGGTTGTCCCTACGCTAAGGAAATCGTTGCTTCCGCTGATATGCTCACCAAGAAGTCCATGTGGATCTTCGGTGGCGACGGCTGGGCTTACGATATCGGCTTTGGCGGTCTTGACCACGTTATCGCTTCCGGCGAAGACGTAAACATCATGGTATTCGATACCGAAGTTTACTCCAACACCGGCGGTCAGTCCTCCAAGTCCACTCCTACCGGTGCTGTTGCACAGTTCGCTGCTGCAGGTAAGGGCACCAAGAAGAAGGACCTCGCTGCTATAGCAATGAGCTACGGCTACGTTTACGTTGCTTCCATCGCTATGGGTTACGACCAGGCTCAGGCTGTTAAGGCTATCGCTGAAGCTGAAGCTTACCACGGTCCTTCCATCATCATCGCTTACGCTCCCTGTATCAACCACGGTATTAAGGGCGGCATGGGTAACTCCATGGCAGAAACCAAGAAGGCTGTTGCTTCCGGTTACTGGCATACCTTCCGCTACGACCCCAGAAAGGCCGAAGCAGGAGAAAAGGCCTTCACTCTCGACAGCAAGGCTCCCACTGAAAGCTACGCTGACTTCATCAAGAGCGAAGTTCGTTACTCTTCTCTTACCCGTTCCTTCCCCGACAGAGCAGAAGCTCTCTTCGAGAAGGCAGAAAAGCAGGCTAAGCAGAAGTACGATCACCTCGTTGGTCTTGAGGGTGGATAATTCGGTCAAACTAACAGTTAACTGAAATAAAAAAGTGCCGCCGACCCTATCGGCGGCACTTTTTGAAAAAAGGAAGGAGGTAAGAAAATGGGATTTAGTGAAATTTATATGCACTATCTGAACACTCTTCAGAAAATCGGAGAAATTAAGTACGTGCATAACGTTGACGACGTGTCATTTTCTGCCCCCGTTTGCACCTTTACTGGTCACCGCCCCGCAAAGCTTCCCTTCCACGGTGAAAGCGATCCTTCCTGCCTTAGTTTGAGGGCGGCAATAGGTAAGGCTGTGGAAGAAAGCTATCGCTTAGGGTACAGAAATTACCTTTGCGGAATGGCCTTAGGTGTAGATACCTGGGCGGCTATGGAAGTTCTCAGACTCAAGTATTTTCACGACGACATCAAGCTTTTTGCCGCTATTCCCTATATGAATCAGTTCGCCGGTTGGTACGGATGGGAGAAGGAGAGATACGAGGATATCCTTAAGCTTTGTGAGAGGGTATACGTCATTTGTCAGGCGCCTTCCCGTCAGGCTCCCATAGTAAGGGATGCTTTTATGGTTAACCACGCCTCCAGAATAATCGCCGTTTACGACGGCAGTCCCAAGGGTGGAACAGCCGCCACCGTGGGGATGGCAAAGCGGAAAAATCTGGATATGGTAACCCTCAATCCCCGAGATTTCCTTCCTCATATAAAAACCCCCTTTGATAATTAGAAAATCCATCCAGCAGGACTGAATGGATTTTCTTTTTTATTGAGTTGAATTCCCCGATGGCAGGGGAGATGTAGCGGGTGTTTCAAGACCAAAGCTTACGCTTATGCCCTTATCTATAAGATACATCATCCCCGTGTCAAGATGCCCCATCTTTTCACGAAGTCGCTGTTTATCTATGGTACGGATCTGCTCCAAAAGTACTACCGAGTCCTTTGATAAGCCGTAAAGAGAAGCATCAACCTCTATGTGGGTGGGGAGCTTTGTTTTATTAAGGCGACTTGTTATTGCCGCGGCTATTACCGTAGGGCTATGTTTGTTTCCAACGTCGTTTTGTATTATCAGCACGGGGCGTATCCCGCCCTGCTCGGAGCCCACTACGGGGCTGAGATCTGCATAAAAAATATCTCCTCTTTTAACGGAGTGGGTCATCTTTGCTGTTCCGTCCTTTCATTTGTCGGTTATGCCTGATTATATTTTTCACGGATTTTCAGCTTATATTCACCAATAGAATTAAAAAAGGGTCATTCTCCCGCAGGTGTTGGGGAGAATGGCCCGAGGGATTTGTTATTCCTTGTTTTTTTGATTACGCCTTAAGGGATGTTTTATCTGTCGCAGCCACAGCCGCCGCCACAGCAGTATACGATGAGAGCTGCGATGAGGAGAGTCCAGAAGCAGTAGTTATTCATACACATGATGTCATCCTCCTTATTTTTATGTGAGAGGGTTCGGAAATCCTTCTCATACTACAATAATATGCGAGGGTGGCGGGGTTTGACACAGATTTATTCTTTTCGTCAAATTCCACGCCCATTTTTCCGCCTTAAAAAATTTGAAATGTTGGGCTTTTTTGAGTATTTTTTGTATTGACATCTTTAATAAAATATGATACAATATATCCGTTAGAATATTAATTTCTATGAGAATGTCTGAATAAAGCTCGGCAGATTTGGCTCTCGGCCTTCTTCTGTCGCTTTCTCACAATGAAAGGAGCAATTACTTTGAAAAGAATTTTTAGTTCAATCATGGTTGTTGCGCTTGTCCTTGCTGTATTTGCAGGCTGTGGCGGCGGTAATAATTTTACCTGTGCTGACGTAGTTAACAGCTCTGCTTCCCAGCAGCGTTGGATAAAGAGCTTCGACTCCAACATCGTAGTTAACCCCGATGCTATCGGCGCAGAATCCTATACCGAAGCTGACGAAGATATGAGCCTTGACCTCGGTATCCTTGCTGAAGACGGCTCCGTTGCCAAGACCCTTGACGACGTTGTATTCTTCCTTGAAACCTCCGTTTCCAACGGTAAGGGCGGCGAAGCTTTCTGGACTGCAAACTTCACTCCCGGCGATGAAAACGTAAGAGGCGTTGCACGTCTTGAAAACAACTCTTCCGATGGCGGTATGTTCTCTGCAACCGTTCCCGAAGGCATGTCTCTTAACATAAGAGCAAAGTCCGGTCTTGAACTCAACTTTATCGACGATATTTACATGGTATTGGACGTTGGTGCCATCAGTGCTGAAACTGAAGTTCACGTAGTTTGCGGCGCTAACTGGGGCGTTGGCGACTTTAACGTATATGAAGACGTTAAAAATCCCGGTGTGTACGTAGCTGAACTTACCCAGGCCTTTATTGATGCTTGCGTTGAGGCTAACGACGAAGAGCCCGACACTTCTAAGCCCGTTAAGGTTACTCCCCAGTTTAATATGCAGGACAGCATGTCCCTTCTTCTCAATAGCTGGTCCATCCGTTCCATTCCTCTCTCTTTCCAGAAGGCTACCAAGGCTATGAAGAACACCTGGTATCCTTACCAGATCGTTTCCTCTCAGGAATTTGATTACGGTATGGCTCTTACCACTACCGATATGATCACCGGCGAAAACGCCGTTACCAGAAAGGTTGTTTGCGACCTCAGCGGTAACGTTTACATTGCTGGCTATCTTAACGGCGGTACTGCTACTTATGACGAAAAGAACTCCGTAGTTACCGTTACCGGCGACGGATTTGAATATTCTGTCTGCGTAAAGAGAAGCGGCGACATTACCTTCTACGATTCCGAAGAAGATATGCTCACCAATACCGCTCCCTCTGCAGAGCCCAAGGCTACTTCCCAGTACTGGACCATTTCCCAGACTTCTTATAACGTAGGCGAAACCTACAACATCGGCGTTGCCGCATCCCTTACCGCAGGTGCTACCGCTTCTGAGGCTAAGACCGCTGCTTCCGCCGCAACCCTTAAGAAGTTTGAGGCTAGCGCCGTTGATAAGTGGGATGAATTCATCGCTGCAAACGACGTTTCCGATTACATCGTTAACATTCCCCAGGACTAATAAATAAAACCTTATTTGGAAAGACCGACTTGTGTCGGTCTTTCCCTTTTATGCAAATGTAATCAGCCCTTTATTGAATAATGTATATTTATGCAATATTCTGAATAATAGCGTATAAATATGCATAAATGCAGAATAAATTCAAGAGCAATTTTAGGCAAAAAAGTAACATTATATCTATAATTATCTCCAATTCGCACAATATTGTGATGTTTATTGACAAAGAGTCTTTACCATGGTATAATTATTCATATTTGATTTGTTCACGAAGGACGAATGTTATGTATAACGTATTTATTGACGGCCGCGAAGGCACCACCGGCCTGAGAATATTTGACAGGCTTTCCGCCATGAAGGACATTTCTCTCATTGTTCTTCCCGAAGAAGAGAGAAAAGACCCTAAAAGAAGAGCAGAAGCCATTAACGACTGCGATATAGCTTTCCTTTGTCTTCCCGACGATGCGGCAAGAGAATCGGTAAGCTTTATAAAAAATGAAAATACCAAGGTAATAGACACCTCTACGGCTCACAGAACCTCCCCCGAATGGGTGTACGGGTTCCCCGAGCTTTCTTCGGAGCGAAGACAGGCGGTTATAAATTCAAAGCGTACCGCCGTTCCCGGCTGTCACGCCAGCGGTTTTATTGCTCTGGTAGCGCCTTTGGTTAAGGCGGGTATTATTTCCCCCGACTCTTTGCTCTCCGCATTTTCCCTTACGGGTTACAGCGGTGGCGGTAAAAAGATGATTGCCGCTTACGCGGGCGAGGAAAGACCTTCACTTTACGACGCTCCCCGCCAGTACGGACTTACACAGACCCACAAGCATCTTCCCGAAATGAAGAAGATAAGCGGCCTTGACTTTGACCCCGTATTTGTTCCCGTTGTTGGTGACTTTTACAGCGGTATGGAAGTAACGGTTCCCCTCTTTGGCAGTATGCTTAAAAAGGGATATACCAAAGATAGCATAGCCAAGCTTTACGGCGAGTTTTACAAAGGCCCCGTGGTCAGCTTCTCTTCTGATGTTGACGGGGACGGATTTGCTTCCGCAGGCGCCTTCTCGGGCCTTGATTCCATGACTCTTACGGTAGGCGGAAATGACGATAGAATGGTTCTTATTGCCAGATACGATAATCTGGGCAAAGGTGCTTCGGGTGCCGCAGTACAGTGTATGAACCTTATGCTGGGCAGAGAAGAAACCGACGGACTTATTCTTAAAAAGTAAAATAGGACGGATATAGATATGATAGAGATAATTAACGGCGGCGTTTGTGCCGCAAAGGGATTTACCGCTAACGGAGTTCATTGCGGTATCCGTAAAAATAAGACAAAAAGGGATATTGCCCTTATATATAGCGAAACCAAGGCCGCTGCAGCCTGCGTCTACACCCAGAATAAGGTAAAGGGTGCGCCTCTTACCGTTACCAAGAATAACATTGAGGACGGCTACGCTCAGGCGGTTATCTGTAACTCGGGTAATGCCAACACCTGCAACGCTAACGGCGTTGAGGTTGCCGAAAAGACCTGCCAGCTTACAGCAAAGGCTCTTAACATAGACCCCAAAGACGTGGTTGTTGCTTCCACCGGCGTTATCGGTCAGCCTCTTGACATAACCCCCATTGCCAACGGCATTCCCGCCCTTGTAGAAGGCCTTGGAGATAACAGTCTGTACGCCGCAGAGGGTATAATGACCACCGACACGATGGTTAAGGAAATAGCCGTTTCCTTTACCGCAGGCGGAAAGACCTGCCGTATGGGCGGTATAGCGAAGGGCTCGGGTATGATCCATCCCAACATGGCCACCATGCTGGTGTTTATTACCACCGACGTTAATATTACCCCCTTTATGCTTCGTAACGCCCTGAGAAACGACGTTCAGGACACCTTCAATATGATAAGCATTGACGGGGATACATCCACCAACGATATGGTTACCGTGCTTGCCAACGGCATGGCGGGTAACGACCAGATATTTGATTACGGCGAGGACTACGACGAGTTCAAGAAGGCCCTCAACACCGTTACCAGATACCTCTGCCGCGCTATTGCAAAGGACGGCGAAGGTGCTACCAAGCTCCTCGAATGTAAGGTTACGGGCGCGGTTGACCTTGAAAACGCAAAGATAGTTGCAAAATCCGTAATTTGCTCCTCCCTCCTCAAGGCCGCTATGTTCGGTGCCGATGCAAACTGGGGCCGTGTGCTTTGCGCGGTAGGTTACAGCGGAGCTGACGTTGACGTATTAAAGACCGACGTTGCTTTCCAGTCCAATGCGGGTAAAATCGAGGTCTGCAAGGACGGTGCGGGAGTTGAATTCTCCGAAGAGGAAGCAAAGAAGATTCTTTCCGAAAACGAAATACAGATCCTTATTGAGCTTAATTCGGGTGAAGGAAGCGCCACCGCTTGGGGCTGCGACCTGACCTACGATTACGTTAAGATAAACGGTGACTATCGCACATAAAATAATCTGCGCAACACATAAACAGATAAAAAAACGGTGAAAAAAATGAGATTAGATAATCAGCAGAGGGCAGAAATTCTTATCAACGCCCTTCCTTACATACAGAAATATGCAGGCAAGGTCCTTGTTATCAAGTACGGCGGACACGCAATGACCGACGAGACCCTGAAAAAGATGGTAATGGGAGATATAGTTCTTCTTTCCCTTATCGGTATCAAGGTCGTTCTCGTTCACGGTGGCGGACCCGAAATCTCCGATACCCTTGCAAGACTTGGCAAGAAGAGTGAGTTTGTTGACGGACTCCGCGTTACCGATGCTGAAACCGCAAGCGTGGTACAGATGGTTCTTGCAGGTAAGATAAACAAGGATCTGGTAAACCTCATTCAGACCAAGGGCGGCAAGGCCATAGGTCTTTGCGGTATAGACGGACATATGATTGAGGCAAAGCCCGCTGATGAAAGACTGGGCTTTGTAGGTGACATCACCACCGTAAACGCCGAGCCCATAACCGACCTTCTTGAAAAAGGCTACATCCCCGTTATCTCCACCGTTGGCTACGATAAAGAGGGCAACGTTTACAACATAAACGCAGACACTGCCGCCGCAAGAATTGCAGGCACTCTGGGTGCTGAAAGTCTTATAAACATGACCGACATCTGCGGTATAATGAGAGATAAGGACGATCCCTCATCCCTTATTCCCGTTATTCCCGTAAGTGACGCGTCCCAGCTTATGCGTGACGGCGTTATCTCGGGCGGTATGATACCCAAGGTTAACTGCTGTATAGACGCTATCAGACGCGGTGTAAAGAGGGTATTCGTCATTGACGGCACCGTTCCTCACTCCATAATAATGGAAATCCTTACCGATGAAGGTATCGGTACCATGCTCATAGGTGAAGAGTCCTACGGCGTATAGAAAGGTAAGGTTGTTTAATGACCATTCAGGAAAAAGACAGTAAATATATAGCCTCCTCCTACGGCAGATTTCCTCTTACTCTCGTAAGGGGTAAGGGTGCCAAGGTTTACGACGACGGTGGCAAAGAATATATAGATCTGGGTAGCGGTATTGCCGTTAATAGTATGGGCATTGCCGACGATGAGTGGAAAGAAGCGGTAATAGCACAGCTTGACTCCCTTCAGCACACCTCAAACCTCTACTACACCGGCCCCTGCGCAGAGCTTGCAGAGATGCTTTGTGATCGCACGGGAATGAAGAAGGTATTCTTCTCAAACTCGGGTGCCGAGGCAAACGAATGCGCCATAAAGGCGGCGAGAAAATATTCCTATGATAAATACGGCGAAGGCCGTCATTATATAATCACCCTTAAAAACAGTTTCCACGGCCGTACGGTGACCACTCTGGCCGCCACGGGTCAGGATTCCTTCCACACCATATTCCACCCCTTTACCGAGGGCTTTGTTTACGCTTCTGCTCAGGATTTTTCAGAGGTTGAGGCTCTTGCGGAACAGTATCCCTGCGCCGCAATAATGATGGAGCTTGTTCAGGGAGAAGGGGGCGTTTACGCCCTTGAAAAGGACTACGTACAGAAGGTTGCCGCCCTTGCCGAAAAGAAGGATATGCTTCTTATAATCGACGAGGTACAGACGGGTAACGGAAGAACGGGTAGCCTTTACGCATATATGGACTACGGTATTCAGCCCGACATAGTCACCACCGCAAAGGGACTTGGGGGCGGCCTCCCCATAGGCGCTACAATGCTGGGCGAAAAGGTAAAGGACACCTACACACCTGGTACCCACGGCTCCACCTTTGGCGGAAATCCCGTATGCTGTGCGGGTGCTATCTCCGTCCTTAAGCGCTTGGATGAAAAGATGCTTGAGGATATAAGAAAAAAATCAGGATATATCTTCTCTGCCCTTTCGGGAGCAAAGGGAGTTAAAAGCCTTTCGGGCAAGGGCCTTATGATAGGCGTTGAAACTGAAAAGCCCGCAAAGGAAGTAATACTTGAATGTATGGAGAGGGGAGTTTTGGTGCTTTCCGCAAAGACCAAGGTCAGACTTCTTCCCCCCTACGTAATCACCTACGAAGAGCTTGAAAAAGCCGTTGCAGTTCTTAAGGAGGTTCTTGCACAATGAAACATCTGCTTAAACTTCTCGACCTTACCTCTCAGGAGATAACCGAGATACTTAATCTTGCCGACCAGCTTAAATTTGAAAAGAAGAACGGCATAGTTCACCATCACCTTGCAGGAAAGACCCTTGGTATGATATTCCAGAAGTCCTCCACCCGTACCCGCGTATCCTTCGAGGTTGGTATGTACGACCTTGGCGGCTCCGCACTCTTCCTTTCCTCCAACGACCTTCAGATAGGCCGCGGAGAGCCCGTACAGGACACCGCCCGTGTTCTTTCCCGTTATCTTGACGGTATAATGATAAGAACCTTCGAGCAGGCAGAGGTTGAGGCTCTTGCTTATTACGGCTCTATTCCCGTAATCAACGGCCTTACCGACTTTGCTCACCCCTGTCAGGTACTTGCCGACCTTATGACCATAAGGGAACACAGAGGCAAGCTTGCTGGCCAGAAGCTCTGCTTTATCGGTGACGGCAACAATATGGCAAACTCCCTTATCGTTGGCTGTCTGAAAATGGGCATGAGTGTTGCCGTAGGTTGCCCCAATGGATATCAGCCCGATGCGGGAATTATGGAATGGGCTAAAAACGAGGGTTACGACCTTCTCGTTACCGACGACATCACCGCCGCCGCAAAGGACGCCGACGTTATGTATACCGACGTTTGGGCATCCATGGGTCAGGAAGGTGAGGCCGAGGAAAGAAAGAAGGTATTCAAGTCCTTCCAGATAAACGACGAGCTTATGACCTACGCAAAGCCCGACGCTATGGTTCTACACTGTTTGCCCGCCCACAGAGAAGAGGAAATCACCGCCTCCGTATTTGAAAAGCACGCCGATGAGATATTCGACGAGGCCGAAAACAGACTCCACGCCCAGAAGGCCGTTCTTGTAAAGACCATGGGCAACAAGGAACAAAACTAAATAAACCTACATAAAAATATATAGGAGAGTACCCAAACGGGTGCTCTCCTATATATTTTTTCCTTGGGGGTTGCAAAAACGTCAAAAATAGTGTATAATAGAGATAGAAAATATTGTAGGCGTAAACGCCCTGCAAGGAAAGGTGGGTTTCCCATGAAAAAAATAAAAAAACTGACACTCTTACACTCAAACGACATGCACGGGGATTTTCTCGGGGAGCACACCGACGGTAAGCTGGTGGGCGGTATTGCCCTTCTTTCGGGATATATCAATAAGGTAAGACAGACCGATAAGAACGTTATCTACGCCATTGCAGGGGATATGTTCAGGGGCTCGGTGATCGACTCCGAGTACAAGGGCATCTCCACCGTTGAGATAATGAACCTTCTCGCCCCCGACGTGGTAACTATAGGCAACCACGAGGCCGACTACGGCCTTGGCCACCTGCTCTTTATTGAAAAGTGTGCAAAATTCCCCATTATAAACGCCAATATGTATATCCGTACCACGGGCACAAGACTTTTCCGCCCCTATACCATAATGGAAAAGGACGGTATGCGTATCCTCTTTATCGGAGCGGTAACCGAGGACGTTTTGAGCCAGACCAAGACCGAGGATCTGGTGGGCTCCCTTGTGGACGTTGATGATGCGGCCACCGAAATTGAGAAGATATGCGCCATGACAAAGGGTATGAGCATAGACCTTACCGTACTCCTCACCCACATAGGTATTGAGCAGGATAAAAAGCTTGCCAGAAAGCTTTCTCCCGACTGCGGCGTTGATATAATCATAGGCGGCCACTCCCATACCTTTATGGATGAGCCGGTTATAGAGAACGGCATCATTATCGTTCAGGCAGGTACCGGCACCGACCGTATAGGCCGATTCGATATTGATATAGATATAAAGAAGAACGTTATAGAGTCCTATAAGTGGGAGTGTGTGCCCATTGATGACAGCCATTGCCCCGCAGACGACGATTTACGATACCTTATATATAACTATAAGACCCAGACGGATAAGAAGTTCTCCCGCATAGTCACCCGTTTTGACAGAGTGCTGACCCATCCCTCAAAGTATCAGGAAACCGAGCTTGGCAACCTTTTTGCCGATATAGTGCAAAAGGGTGTGGGTACCGATATTTCCCTTATTGCCTCAGGCAGTATCCGTAAAAAGGAGCTGGGGCCTATAGTGACCTACGAAAAGCTTATCGCCGTTTATACCTTTGACGATAAGATATACGGCATCAAGGTCACGGGAAGAGTTCTTAAAAAGATGTTCGACTTCTGTCTTGGGGCCGGTATCGCAGAGGAAAGAAAGGAATTTTATCAGGTGTCCTCGGGGGTCAAGCTTGTCTACGACAGAAAAGACCTCTACCTTCTCTCCATGACCTTTAAGGGCAAGGAGATCGAGGACGACAAGGTATATTCGGTGTCCTTGCAGGATTACCACTACCTTAATATGGATAAGTTCTTCGGCATAAGCGAGGATGACCTTTCCGCCCCTGCTTCCATAATCTCCGGCTCGGCAATAGCCCTTATAGACGAGGAAATGTCCTCCCATGGCTTTACCGACAGCAGGATAGAGGGAAGAATAACCTTTGTTAATTGAATGATATAAAAAGATAGAAGCCGTCGCAAAAGCGACGGCTTCTATCTTTATTACTGTTTCTTTTTAATTTCTTTATAAAGTCCTGTAATTGACAACACGGCTACTTCTATGCATGCTATCCCTATAACCAGATAAAATACCACTCTGCCAAGCTCCATAAAGCGGGCGGCCATAATTACCATGACCGTACAAGCTATTGTACCTGCAACGCCCAAAATGGCGCCGAGGATAAGGAGTGTTTTTTTCATAGGCTAGTCCTCCTTTTATAGGGGGCGTTTTTCGGGTATACCCGTTCTTCTGGGGTATTTGTCGGGGGTGGGGGAAGATTTGTCAACCACTACCACATTTCTTTCTTCGGTGCCAACTATTTTGGCATTGGTGCCGCCAAGGGTAGAGATTGCGGTGGCAGCCTCTTCTATCTCGGAGGGGGCGGCGGCGGATTTGAGGGCTAGCATTCTGCCGCCCTGCTTTACAAGGGGAAGGCAGTATTCGGAGAGGATTGAAAGGCGGCTTACGGCTCTTGCCGTGGCAAAGTCAAAGCTTTCACGGTAGGTCGAGCCCTTAGCTCCTGCCTCTTCGGCTCTTATCTTTTCGGCTCTGCAGTTTGTAAGCCCCAGCTCTTCAATTACAACGTTAAGGAAGTCCACTCTTTTGCCAATGGATTCCATGAGGGTAAAGTGACAGTCGGGAAGGACTATGGCCAGAGGGATTCCGGGGAAACCCGCCCCCGAGCCAATATCGGCTATGGTGGAGCCTTGGGGTATAAGGCCGAGAATGTGGGGGAGCAGACTATCTGCAAAATGCTTTTTTATTACCTCGTCGGGATCGGTTATGGCGGTGAGGTTCATTTTTTCATTGTACTCTATAAGAAGCTCAAAATATCTGAAAAACTTCTCGCCGTACTTTTCTCCGAAGGAGTCGATTTCAGGGATTCCCGTATTAAGACGGGCTATAAAATTCTCTTTTGTTATCATATATTTTCTACTTTTACCTCGCCCTTTGCAACGACGAGCTTGATGTTAAAGTCCTTATCAAGTACCAGAATGTCGGCAAGCTTGCCAACCTCGAGGGAGCCCGTTTCTCCATCTGCTCTTATGGCCTTTGCGGGGTTTACGGTTACGGATTTTACCGCCTGCTTTTCGGAAATACCGTAGGAGAGGACGTTTTTAAGCTCCTTAAGAAGATTTGAGGTAGAGGCGGCTATAGTACCGTCCTCAAGGAGAGCTTTGCCGTCGGTAACGTATACGGGCTGACCGCCAAGGTCGTATACTCCGTCCTTATAGTCGGCGGCTCTCATGGAGTCGCTTACAATAACGCTGTTGTCCTCGCCCAGCATCTCAAAGGCTATCTTTAACGCGGCGGGGTGGATGTGGAATCCGTCGCAGATAAGCTCGGCGCGAACGCCCTTTTCCTTGGCCTTTTCAAATACGGCACCTACAACACCGGGGGCTCTGTGGGTAAGGCCGCTCTGGGCGTTGTAGAGATGGGTGGTATGGCGTACGCCCCATTCTATGGCCTTTATCTCGTCCTCGTAGGTAGCGGAGGTGTGGGCGGTGGAAACGGGACAAATGGGGGTTACTGCCTTTATAAATTCCTCGCCGCCCTCACATTCGGGGGCGATGTCAACGATACTTATACAGCCGCCGCAGCCCTCGTAAAGTCGCATAAACTCATCCTTGTCGGGATTTCTTACGTAGAGGGGGTTCTGCGCGCCCTTCTTTGCTATGGATATGTAGGGACCTTCCATATTTACGCCCTGGATATACGCTCCCGTGGTCTTGCCCTTCATGGCAGATACGTTTGCAAATATCTTCTCAAGCTCCTCGTAGGAAAGGGTCATAGAGGTGGGGCAGAAGGATGTAACGCCGTTCTTTATAAGGGTTTGGCTCATGGTTTCAAGAGCCTCGGGGGTGGCCTCTGAAGTGTCGGCGCCGCCGCAACCGTGGATGTGCATATCTATCATGCCGGGCATTACGGTACAGCCCTCAAGGTCGTAGACCTTTGCGCCCTCTTCGGGCAGGCCTTTGCCAATGGCCAGAATTCTTTCACCTTCAAAGAGAAGGTCTGCTTCTATTTTATTAAAATCTCCATCATAAAGGAGAGAGTTTTTCAGTAAGATTTTCATAATATTTCCTTCTTATTTGAATTTTTACCCGATTGCTGATTAAGCCATATCTTCATAATAAGGCGGTGGGGGAGAAGCTTTACTCCCAGCACCTGAAGTCTTACGGGCAGGCCGTGGATAGAGAGGTCTTTTTTCCTTTTATACATATCCTTAATGGCGGTGTTTACCACGTCCTCGGGACTGTAAAGGATATTGAAATAATTTACCGAGTCGTCGCCTTCAACCAGTGCTCTGCCGAAAAACTCGGTGACCACCCAACCGGGGCAAACGGCCATCATATGAATACCCCTGCTCTTAAGCTCCACGTTCATGGCTCTTGAGTAGGAAAGAACGAAGGCCTTGGATGCGCTGTACACCGTAATATGGGGCACGGGCTGGAAGGAGGAAAGGGAGCCCAGCTGGATTACCGAGGCGCCCTCTTTCATATAGGGGAGGGTAAGCTCGGTTATTGCCACCAGAGCTTTGATGTTAAGGTCTATCATGTTCAGGGATTGGTCAAGGGGTACGTTTGTATACTTTGCGAATTTCCCGAATCCCGCGCAGTTGGCCAAAAAGAGCACGTCGGGGTTCTCCTGCTCAAGAAGTGCCTTGTAGGTGTCAAAGCTTTCCTTCTTCGTTAGATCAAGGGAAATGGCCTTTACGGGCTTTGAAATGACTTCTTGCAGGTCTTTGAGCCTATCCTCGCGGCGGGCTATTACCCATACCTCTTCAACCTTTGGGTCTTGGGATAAGCGGATGGCAAATTCCTTGCCCATACCCGAGCTTGCGCCTGTGATTATTGCAACTTTCATAGTCTTAATTCTGCTTTCTTACGGTTTTATATTCGTCCCCGTCGCGGTAGTAGGGACAGGATTTGTATTTTGAGTAGGAGAGCTTTTCAATCTCGTCCATATCCATATTTACGGTGCAAATGTAGTCGCCGTACCACTCGTCGTACTCAAAGTACAGACAGGTATCGCATTTTGCCGTTGGAGTCTTTTTCTTTTCCATAGCTTTTTCCTAAAGTGATTATTTATACCAAAAGTATACCACATAACCGCCCATAAGTCAAGAAAAGAGTTCGGCAAAGCCGAACTCTTTTGGAAAGTTTTTAAATTAAACAAGCTGTTCAAGACGCTCGAAGTATACGTTTCTGTAACGTACGGGATTGTGATGGTCCTGAAGCATAAGGGGGCCTTCGGGCACTCTGTCGGGGTTTACGCCGCCGGGAGTAGCCGCGGGAAGGGTGATGTTATTGTGAACGCAGATGCCGTTAAAGATAACGGTCATACGGGCATCCTCAATTATCTCGCCTGCCTCGTTGTAACGGGGAGCGCGGAAGTATATATCGTAGGTCTGCCATTCTTCGGGCTTCTTGTTAGCGTTTACCATGGGCTTGTACTGCTTGTAGATACCTGCGCAGTCGTTGGTCTTTATTTCCTGAACGCCGTAGGAGTCGAGAACCTGTACCTCGTAACAGCCGTGGATATACACGCCGCTGTTAGCTCTTGCCTGACCCTTACATTCGGGCATATAGGGGAGCCAGAATTCAACGTGAATGTGGGCGTCCTTAAAGGTCTGGGTGGATACTATGTCGCCGTTGTTAACGGTCATAGCGCCGTCCTCACCGATGATCCATTCGGCGGGAGAACCGTCCTTTTTCTTGGTCCAGCTATCGAGATTGGTGCCGTCGAAAAGCACAACTTTTTCAAATTCCATTTGAATTTCTCCTTTATGTATGAGATTAGCTTTCAACCTATTATACTTCATAATTTTCCGTTTGTCAAGATATTCCCTAATTTGTTCGGTTATTCTTGACTTTAAGGGGAAAATGTGGTATACTTTACTGAATAAAGAATGAAAGAAGATGACCGCTATGCGGAATGAAAACATATATAGGGACCTTTTCCTTGAATGGTGCGAGGGTCTTTATGATAATATGATATTTGTAAAGGGTACCGTTGAGAAGGACTGCGGATTTTACTGTCCTTCCTGCCGCCGCGTACACGGACGTGACGATAACGCCATATATCCCTTTATGCTTGCCTATGAGATAACGGGGGAGGATAAGTACCTCACCGCCGCAAAGCTTCTCTTTAAGGCTCATAAAAACAACCTCTGCCCCGACGGCAGTCTTATAAACGGCGGAAGCAGCTCATGGAACGGAATCACCGTATTTTCCGCCCTTCTCCTCCTTCTTACCCTTGACGAGTTTGGACATCTCCTTACCGAGGATGAAAAGAAAGATTGGGAGAGCAGAGTCCACCTTATGTGCGACTGGCTCTACGACCATATGGGTACGGGCTATGCGGCCAACATCAACTACCGCGCGGGCAACGCCGCCTGCATGATAGTTGCGGGGCAGTATTTCGGTGAGGAAAGATACCTTGGCCTTGCCGACGACCTTTTTGAAAACATGATGGAGCACCTTACCGAAAACGGCCTTGTATTCGGCGAGGGATTCCCTGTCGACCTTAAAAGTCCCAAGGGATGCAGAGCCGTTGACATCGGCTATAACTGGGAAGAAACCGTACCCCTGCTTACCCTTTACGCCCACAGAAAGGGCACGCCCCAGGCAAGAGAAAAGATGCTTAAGGTTATGAAGGACCATCTTTGGTTCGTCAACCCTGACGGCAGTATAGACAACTCCTTTGGCTCCCGCAGCTTTAAGTGGTCCTATTGGGGAAGCCGTACCGCAGACGGCTGCAGTAAGGCTTACGCGGTCTTTGCCAAGGATGCAGACCCCGTATTTGCCGAGGCCTCTTACAGAAATACCGAAATGATGAAAAAATGCACCTTTGCTAAGCTTTTGGCAGGTGGCCCCCAGTATAAGGAATACGGCGAAAAGCCTTGTATTCACCACACCTTCTGCCACGCCGCAGGCCTTGTGCAGACTGTAAAGAAGGGGATAAAAGCTCCCAAGGATAGCACGCTCCTTCCCATTGAAGAGCTGGAAGGATATAAGTATTTCCCCGAGCTTGATACCTACAGAATACATTCAAACGGATACACTGCTACTATTACCGGCTACGACGTTGACCATCAGACGGGCCACGCCACGGGCGGCACTCTCACATATCTGTATAACGAGAAGGACGGGGTGATTCTCCTCTCCTCTTTGGTTGATT
>JAZSCR010000123.1:0-3738 GCA_045530715.1 Eubacteriales bacterium | reverse complement strand
AGATAGGCAACGTGGACGCCCAAGAGGACAGCGTTGATTTTGACGGACGGGCAGAGCGTGGCAAAATATACGCAATATTGCAGGATACAGATGGTGACTACCCAAACGGGCTTGATCAAATTTACGGTAGGTATTCCATAGCCGTTGGCGAGGACAGTATGTGGCTTGGCCTCCTCGACTCGTTGGAATATCTTGACCCTGCCCACAAAAAGCTGTTTATGAACTATTCGTCAAAGCTTCGCCCCCAAGGGAAGGACGAATATCTGGAAAGATTTTTCGCTTACCTTGTCTACCGCCATTGCACCGAAGCCCTTGATGAAGAGGATTTTTGCGCGCGGCTGTCCTTTTGCCTGTTTTGCGAACGGCTGCTTGCTTCCCTTATCTGCTCCGAGACGGCAGGATCTATGGATGAGATCGCGGTCTTGGCAAGCATTATTTCGGAAGAGATAGAATATTCCGACGATAACACCCTTGCGCTGACCTATTAATCGAAGCTTATCAAGCACCCTGCTACGGCTCGGTGCTTTTTATATAAAGGGATGACACCTAAATACCAAAATAGTGCAAAAATAAAATCTTATTTTGTCTTTTTTGTATTGCTTTTTTATCAAAATTGTGTTATACTCATAAGGTAGTTATTTTATTACCCTATTTTGAAAGGAAAAGCTATGAAACTCAATTACAAAAGGGTCATACTCGTAGGTATGGCGTTCTTCCTCATCAGTGCCTTCTGGCAGTCCTACGATGCCATAGTTCCCCTTATTCTTACTAATCATTTCGGCCTTCCCCAGAGTATTTCGGGCGCCGTAATGTCCATTGACAACGTCCTTGCCGTTTTCCTCCTTCCCGTTTTCGGAGCTATTTCGGACAAGGTCAACACCAAGTTCGGCAGACGTACCCCCTTCATCTTCTTCGGTACCATTGCCGCCGTTATTTCCTATTTCTGTCTGACTCTCATTGATAATTATCAGATAGCAAAGCTCGTTACCGAGGGCATAACCACCCTTGAGCAGGGCGGTCTTACCGACGAGGCCTTTGCCGAGCAGGTAAGAAGTCTTACCTTCGAGCTTACTATGGCAAATCCCTTGCCCCTTATAGGCTTCATAGCTACCCTTTTGGTGGTGCTTATAGCAATGGCAACCTTCCGTTCTCCCGCCGTTGCACTTATGCCCGACGTTACCGTAAAGCCCCTCCGTTCCAAGGCTAACGCTATCATTAACCTCACGGGTACCGCAGGCGGTATTCTCGTGCTGGTTCTCGGTATGGTATTTGCCACCAGCAAGCATCAGTACATGGAATACACCGGCTACGTCGGTACCGTTCTTGCCATAATGCTCCTCGGCCTCGTAATCTTCCTTCTTACGGTAAAAGAAAAGAAGTGGGCCGAAGAAATGGAAGCAGATTCCGTACGCCTCGGTCTTGTTGAAGCCGCAGAAGAAAACGCCGACGGCGCAAAGAAGGGCAAGCTCGAAAAGGGACAGCTTATTTCCCTTATCCTTATTCTTGCTTCCGTTGCCCTCTGGTTTATCGGTTATAACTCCATTACCAGTAAGTATTCCGTTTACGCCACTAACGTCTTGGGCTTTGACTTTAACTTTACCCTCATAATCGCTCAGGCCGCCGCAATAGTTTCCTACATCCCCGTAGGTATTATCGCATCCAAGGTTGGCAGAAAAAAGACCATTCTTACCGGTATTATCATTCTTGCATCTGCCTTCTTTATCGGTAACTTCATCTCCGCTTCCACACCCGAGTTTATAATGCTTCCCGTATTCATCCTCGCAGGTATCGGCTGGGCAACCATTAACGTAAACTCCTTCCCCATGGTAGTTGAACTTGCCAAGGGCGGCGACGTGGGTAAATATACAGGCTACTACTACACCGCATCCATGGCCGCGCAGATAGTCGCTCCCATCGTTTCGGGCGTTCTTTACGACCTTATCGGTATGAGATACGTATTCTTCGCCTTTGGTACGATATTCGTTGCCCTCTCCTTCGTTACCATGATCAACGTTAAGCACGGCGATGCAAAGGTTCTTGAAAAGAAGAGCGTACTCGAGCATCTCGATATAGACGACTGATTATGAACGGATTTATTATTGCATTGGCCGTTATAGCGGCTCTTATAGTGATTATTCTTTTGGCGTATCTTCTGGTTTTTGTCCGTCCCCGCGGACGTAAGCCACAGGATTCTGCCCTTCTCTGTGATTACGCCCACCGAGGCCTTTTTGGCAACGGCCTGCCCGAAAACTCCCTTGGAGCATTTGAGCGCGCCTGCCGTGAGGGCTACGGCATCGAGCTTGACGTTCAGCTTTCCCGCGACGGCGTGGTTATGGTTTTCCACGACTACACCTTAAAGCGTATGACGGGCGTAGAGAAAAAACTCTGCGAGCTTGACGCCCAAGAGCTTAAAACCATATCCCTCGGCGGCACAGAAGAGAAGATTCCCACCTTTGAAGAGGTTCTTGCCCTTGTAAACGGCAGAGTACCCCTTCTTGTGGAGCTTAAAGGTGAAAACCTTGACACCTCTCTCTGCCCCAAGGTTGCCCAGCTCCTCAAGGAGTATAAGGGCCCCTACTGTATAGAATCCTTCAATCCCTTGCTCATAAAGGATATAAAGAAATATCTGCCCGATTCCTACCGCGGACAGCTTTATACCAACGTTTGCAAGGATAAAAAGAAGTATTCTGCCCTCAATATCGCCCTTTCCCTTATGGCCCTTAACTTCCTTGCCACCCCCGATTTTATAGCATATAATCAGAAGTGTAGGAACTCATTGCCAGTCCGTATAGCTACAGGCCTTTACAGAGCCCCCAAGTTCGTATGGACAATAAAGACTGACGAAGGAGTGGAAATTGCCCATAAAAATGGCGAATATCCCATCTTCGAGAGGGAATGGAAGTAATAAAATACATAAAAAAACAGGCACTCGTCAGAGTGCCTATTTTTTATCTTATAACTTCTCAAAATCCTCTGCGGGATGCTTACAGAGGGGGCAAACGTAGTCTGCGGGAAGCTCTTCGCCCTCGTAAACGTAACCGCATATCTTACAGCGATAACCCGCCTTCTTTGTGGGCTGGGGCTTGGGCTTAACGTTGGCGTGGTAGTATGCGTAGGTAACGCTTTCGGCGTTAGAGAGGTTTTCAGCCTCAACAACCCTTGCCTTAAAGAGGGTGTGGGAGCCCATATCTTCGGTGCCTATAACCTCAAGGGAGAGGTAGGCGTTAACGTTTTCGGTATGGTAAAGGATGCCGTTCTCGCCTCTCTTTAAGCCGTTTATTCCTGCCAATTTATCCGTATCTCTGCCCGAGGCCATGCCCAGACCCTCGTATACCGAGAAGGGGGCGTCTACGGTGAGCATGGATATATTGCACTTGCCCGTCTTCAGTATCATGTCGTGGGTGTAGTTTGCCTTATTAAGGGCAAATACGGCCGTGACGGGGTCGGATGTCACCTGCATAAAGGTGTTTATGATACAGCCGTCGTCCTTTTCTCCACAGGAGGTCAGGACAAACAGGCCGTAAGTCAGATTTCGAAAGGATGACGGATCAACTTCCTCGCTCTTAGCGAAAGTAGCGCTCCAGCAGGCCCTTCAGTGCCTTGCCGTGGCGAGCCTCGTCACGGGCCATCTCGTGGACGGTGTCGTGGATGGCATCCAGACCGTTCTTCTTGGCGCAGATCGCCAGGTCGGTCTTGCCCTGAGTGGCGCCGAACTCGCAGTCAACACGCCATGCCAGG
>JAZSCR010000008.1:0-2162 GCA_045530715.1 Eubacteriales bacterium | reverse complement strand
ATCCTGCTCTCCGAATCCCCCTTGAGGCGGTGAAGGAAGCTTATGGAGACGCCTTCAGCGGATACTACGGAACCTTCCCCGTAGGGGATAACTGCGGCGAGGTGGAGATGAGCTTCACCTTCCACAGCCTTCGCACTCAGGTTGTCAAGGCCACCCGCGGCACACCCATTCCCGAGATTCCCGCGCCCATGCGTGATATGTACTCCTTTGGCGGCTGGTACTTCCCCGACGGAAGCAGGCTGGCAGGATACAGACTTCTGGTTGGCGGCGACGTAAAGAGTATAGAATTTTCTCCCTTGTGGACTCATAACACAAAATACTACCTTACCCTTGCAGGATGTGGATTTGCGCTTGCCTGTGGAACGGTGGGGTGGATTGTTGTGAAGAAGAGGATGAAGGAAGTATAGAATAGGGGCCAGGGGCCAAGGTCCAGGGGCCAGGGAGCGCCGGTGGCGCATAAAACACAGAAAAATATCTTACAGTAAATAGACAAAAGAAACGGACGGTAAAAATCATGTCAAAAGGAATGCAGTCGCTTCGTGAACTTTATAAGATAGGAAGGGGGCCTTCCTCTTCTCATACCATCGGCCCCGAAAGAGCCTGCAACAGAATGAAGAAAAAATACCCCGAAGCGGATAGCTTTGAGGTTATTCTTTACGGCTCTCTGGCTATGACGGGGGAGGGTCACGGCACGGACAGTGTCATAGTAAAGACCTTTACACCCATTCCCGTTAAGGTGGTATTCGACCCCGAAAAGGGCGACCTGCCCCATGCCAACACCATGGACATGATAGCCTACAAGGACGGTGCCGAGATAGGCCGCGAGAGGATAATGAGCGTGGGTGGCGGCACCATAAGGGCAGAGGGTGAGGAAGTGGCGGAAATCCCCTTGGTTTACACACTTTCTACCTTTGACGAAATCTCCCAATACTGCGCTTCCAAGAGAATGCGACTCTGGGAATACGTGGTTGAGGTTGAGGGCGAGGAGATCCTCGACTACCTTGACGACGTGTGGCAGGTAATGAAAAACTGCATCTACGACGGCCTTACCGAATCGGGTGAGCTTCCCGGCGGACTTAAATTACAGCGTAAAGCTAAATACCTTTACAATCAGCGACACATGGATGAAAGCCCCGCTACCAGAGAGAACCGTGTGGTTTGCTCCTACGCATACGCCGTAAGTGAGCAGAACGCGGCGGGTGGCACCATTGTTACCGCCCCCACCTGCGGAGCATCGGGAGTTCTGCCCTCGGTACTCCTTTACGAGCAGGAGAGATACGGACTCCGTGACGCGGTGATAGTCAAGGCCCTTGCCACGGCGGGTATAATAGGCAACCTTATTAAGACCAACGCTTCCATTTCGGGCGCAGAGTGCGGATGTCAGGCCGAGATAGGCTCTGCCTGCAGTATGGCCGCCGCCGCCCTTGCGGAGCTGTTTGAAATGGGACTTCCCCAGATAGAGTACGCCGCCGAGGTTGCTATGGAGCATCATCTGGGACTTACCTGTGACCCCATATTCGGCCTTGTGCAGATACCCTGCATTGAGAGAAACGCCGTTGCGGCAATGCGAGCCATAAACGCCGTCAGCCTTGCAAACTTCCTTACCGATACCCGTAAAATATCCTTTGACCTTGTTATAAAGACCATGTACGAAACCGGCCGCGACCTGCTTTCTCATTATAGGGAAACAAGTGCAGGGGGGTTGGCGAAGTTGTATAAATAAGGAGGATAAATATGAAACACATTCTGTCTACCTTAAAGAAAATGGCTCTTCGCGAGGCGGAGAATCAGGATCCAAAGCTTTCTCTGGGCGTGGGAGTAATGAGTAATTTTGGCAGAACTCACTCCTTCCTTATCAAGGACATATACCTCCCCCAGGAGGATATCGACGACTTCCTTCGCCACATTGTTTCCACGGGTGAAAGCCACGTTTCGGTGGTGGTATGCGTTACCGCCGAAGGGCAGATAGCCTATCCTCCCCGAGGTCTTTGTACTGCCCTTAAGGGTATAAACGACAAAAACTGGGACGCCCAGATATTCTGCCCCACCGAGGAGGGTGAGGCAGAGGCCATCTATCTTTCGACCTTGTTAAGAAGCCTATAAAGAGTGGTCAGCGATAAGTGAAACGCTCCCAACCCCAAGCGGATATATCCGCTTGGGGT
>JAZSCR010000036.1:0-6473 GCA_045530715.1 Eubacteriales bacterium | reverse complement strand
GTCATACCCTTGGAGGCATCCACGTGACAAACCTTTGCCCCGGCCTTTGCACAGGCAACGGAAGCGCCGCCTGTGTATGCGAAGAGATTAAGAACGTTAACGGGACGTCCTGCATTTCTGATCGTTTCATCAAGCCAATCCCAGTTGCAGGCCTGCTCGGGGAAAAGTCCGGTATGCTTAAAGCCCATGGGCTTAAGACGGAAACGGAGTCCTCGGTAATCAACCTCAAAAACCTCGGGGAGCTTTTTGATCTCCCACTTACCTCCGCCCGAAGCCGAACGGTGATAATGAGCGTTGGCGCTATTCCAAAGAGCTTTGTCTTTTTCGGTACTCCATATGACCTGAGGGTCGGGTCTTATAAGCCGATACTTATCCCATTTTTCAAGCTTTTCTCCATTTGAGGCATCCAACACCTCATATGACGTCCATTTATCGGCTATCCACATACAATGCTCCTAATACTACAAAAGTAAAATAATATATTATATCACTATATATTTTAACATATTTCAGGGACTATTGCAATAGGTAAATAAAAAATTCATAAAAAAGTAGAGGGAAAAATCAACCAAACACAAAAGAAAGTTTCCCACAACGGTATGCTGTGGGAAATCATAATATTTTTATATTATCTGCCAACAAAAAGCAAATGATTGGTCATACCGAGCAACTCCGTTTTTTCGCAGATATAGAAGTGATAGCGAAGATACTGCGCGTAGTCCTCGTCGCTCATCTCGTTGATTCTCGCCGCTAGAAGCTCGCTTGCGCCGTCGGACGCTACCTCGTGCAACACATTTATGCCGCCGTCAGCAAGAAGTTTTCTTGCAGCACCGACTGTGTGGAACACAAACGGAAAGTCATTGAGCTTGAATGTATCCTTGTCGTAATCCCCGTTGCTGAAATAATTAACATCGTATCCGAACTCGGTAAGGAAAACAAAGTCGTTGGATATAAAGGCGAAGAATATTTTACCATCGTCCTTACATACACGCTTTGCTTCGCTTATACATTTCTGTTTGTCCGTATCATTTTTCAAATGATAAAGTGGTCCGAACAGAAGGACAATATCAAACGACTTGTCTGCATAACGAGAGAGGTCAAGGGCATTGCCCTGAACAAGGTCGATCTTATCTTCGGGCGTGAGCTTCTTTTTGAAGGCGGCAATATTTGCATCGGCAAGCTCAAGAGCCGACACCTCATATCCCTTACGGGCAAAGTAAAGGCTGTATTCGCCCGCACCTGCGCCAATGTCAAGTATCTTGTCGCCATCTTTCAAGTATTTTTCTATGTAGTGAACGGTAGTCAGAAACTCAACTCTTGCGGCTTTTGAATGATTGAGCCTTGCATCCTCGTTGAATATGTCATAGGTTCTGTTCACACGTTCGCTTTCATTTTCAATTTTTGCAAGTTGTTCAAAGTCCATAATTACTCCTTATACACAAAGTACACGATTTCATCGGGAATGTTCACGATGTATTCCTTTGCCTGCGGTGGATAGATATTCTTGCTCGGCACGTCTTCAAGCGGTACCCAACACATATCAAGCTCGATTCGTTCGTTTCCGAGTTCGTCAAGTGCCTTGAAATCTCTATCAAGAGGAATTTGCGTTTCATCCTTTAAGGAAACCAAATAATATAGATTTATCTGCTGACAAGGGCGAGTACCCCAAGGGAAGAAATTCTCGTTTACCATAAAAAGTCTTTCAACCTTGACGTCAGCACCGATTTCTTCCTTAAATTCTCTTACTATCGTTTCAGCAGTCGTTTCGCCGAAAGCAACGTGTCCGCCGATAAAGGCGTAGCCGTCATCATCGACCGCCTTTTGCATAAGCACCTTGCCATTGTGAATCAGAAGTCCGCCGACACGGTACGAAAAAACATAATCGTCTGTTTTGAAAAGTATATCTGCCATTATCCGTTCCTCTCGCTTTGCTTTTTCCACGCAAGCCAATCCTTGTCAAGCACGGTGGAGTGCGGCTTAGTCATAATCGTATCACACGGAAAGTCCTTGCACTCTCCGCAGAATTTCAGCTTTTTTTCTTTCACGCAATCACGGGTGAAGCAATCTCCAGAAGTATGTTCTTTCTCACAACCACGGCAACCGCCTTTTATGTATGTAGGGCAAGCACCGCAGTAAAAGCCACATTTGCCAATCAGTTTTTCATTCATCTGCGTATCAATATCCCCTTCATAAACTCACTATCGTTATGAAACTCATGCACGGTATTTATTTCTTCCTCAGTGCAACCGATAAGCAGTTTAATTTCGGAATCCTTTTTCATCAAATCTACTGTGCATATAATGGCGTTAACCTGCTCTTCGGGCAAGGAGCCACGCCACAAGTCTATACCTCCGCCATCCATAGAGGCGGTGTTTTCCAAATAGCCGTAATCAACAGCATATTTGACATGCGGAAAACGTGGATGTACACTACCTTTGGGTCTGTCAATTATGATTTTGCCCGAAGCCACAAGCGTATCTATTGCGTTCCAGAAATCTTTATTATAAGTTTTAAACATCGCGTGATCCTCCATCACAGAGTTATCCAAAACCTTTTCAAATCTTCGTTTTCATTCGGTTCGTGTATTGTGTATTCGTAAACTCCTCCGTTTGCAAGGATCGTCTTTTCGCTTCCGATGTTCCCGTCAATACAAGTAATCATCACCTTATCAATTCCAATTTCACGGCAGAAAGGAAGTGTCATTTTCAGCATTTCTTTGGCATAACCTTTGCGCCGTTCGTTCGGTCTCACAGAGTAGCCGATATGACCTGCGTATTTTTCGAGATAGTCATTGAAACAATGTCTGACTTGAATCATTCCCACCAATTTGTTATCGCTCTTGCGAACGAAAAGAAACTGCGTTGCGGGAACCAAGTGGGAAGGAACAGTTTGCGGATCTTCATACTCTGCGCAGATCTTTATGTATTCTTCAGGGTTCGAGGTTCTACGGAGAGGCCCCGTTCCGTCCATAGAGTCGCCTGCGTCAAGGAACTCTTGTCTGTATTGGGCGATCTGACTTGCATACTCGCTCGTCGGACGTAACAAAACAAATTCTTCCATAATACATTTCTCCCTATAGTTTAAGCACCGCGTCATTTTAATAATGCTCATTTTCTTCATTCCCGTTACTTCGCTCAAATCCAAGATATCTCGTCCCTTGAAACGAAACTGTTCCTTCATCGCCTACGACCAATAATCCGTACTCAGCACGAGGCACCTTGAGCTCCATTCTATCACCGCTTTGAACCTCAAAGGTAACGTAATACGAATGAGTATGGTGATGATGACCGTTGCTATGGTGATGATGGGTGGTCATACGCTTGTCAACTATCTTTGCATAAACTGATAAACGGGGCGAATTGTTATTTTTATGCCACTCGCTTATATTCTTTACAACGGTAAATATAAAGAACGCAAAAAACAAAATAAAAAAGAGCGGGATCATAAATTCCATAATTATTTACCTCGTCAAATCAACTCTTCTATCTTCATCAAGAGATTGTTGTAGTAATGCTCAAACCCCTCGTCGTTGGGATGCAGGCAAAGGTCTCCAAAATAATCCTCGCTGTGTGGAACGAGGTCAAGGCCTCTTATAACGCTTATGTTTTTATACTCCTTGGCGGTATCGCAGATAAGCGCTTCCATTTCGGTAAAGGCGCCGAATTTCTTATCTTTTTGAATATCCTTTCGCCAAATAGGCGTTATGGCAAATATCCTCGCATTGGGATAATTCTTTACAAGGGCATCAAAGAAGCCTCTGCATTTTGCTACACCGACATCTTTTGTAAAGGCGCACCAGTCGTTGGTTCCGTAGGCAACGGTTATATAGTCGGGATCGAATTCATCTCTTGCTTGGGCAAGCTCCGGCCAGAATTTCTCGGCACCTATGGCCTTACAGACCTCTTCTGCGCCGAGAGCTTCGGCAAGCCTGCCCACATACCTTTTATAGGAGCGGAGCGCATGGTATCCGTGAGTAATTGAATCCCCAAAGGAGATCATTTTCTTGACAGTTTTTACGGGAATCAAAGACGCCCCGTCATCAATAAACACGTCAAGAAGGTCCACGTTTACAGACCAGGGGAAAAATATCTTTACTTCCTTCTCCCCTTTTCCCAAAGAAAAATTCTTTGAAAATTCGCCCAAGGGCAGCTCGAAATTTGAATAGCATTTCGGAAGCTCAACCGATGAAAAATTATCAAGAGAATCAACATATTTTCCATCAATAAACAAGTCGAATGAAAAGAACTTCTGAGAGGCTCCCATACTTGTATTAACCCTTAAAAACAGGCTCTCGCTATCCGTTTTAAAAACCAGCTTTATTCCTGCGGTAGAAAGGGTTTTTCTGTGCAGAATATCGTCGGCCGCTTTATACAGCTCCTCCTGCTCCTTGGTAAACCTATAAAGCTTAACAGCGCCGTTCTTTTCCTCGTAACGGACGGCGCCCCAAGCAACGCTTTTTATTTGATCTAAAGTTAATTTCATTTCAATATCTCCTTTTGTACGTTAATCAATTATACCATATTTACGCAGAAATTGCAATACCGAGAACGGGTATAAATGAACTGTAAAACAAAGTCTTCGTATCGAATAGAAAAAAAGCAAGTCGACTGACTTGCTTTTTTTCTTGGCCCGACCTGCGGGACTCGAACCCACCGCCTCCAGAGTCGGAGTCTGACGCTCTATCCAGATGAGCTAAGGTCGGATATTTGCCCTCCGAAGAGGGCTTTTTGTTATCTTGAAAGTGTTTTATCCACAAGCTTAAGCTTCTCAATTATGGGAAGCTTCTGAGGGCACTTTTTCTCACAAGCTCCACAGCCGATACAAGAGGTCAGCAAGCCTTTTTCGGTATGCTTCTCCTTATAGCTTGCATAACGGTCCACGGCATGATCCTTCAGGCCGTAAACGTTATAAAGAGTATAAAGATAAAACGCCCATGGAATCTCGATTTCTTTCGGGCAGGGCATACAGTATTTGCAACCCGTACAGTAAAGGTCTGAAAATTTCTTAAGATCTTCCATCGCCTGTCCCATTTTTTTGTTTTCCTCTGCAGAGAAGGGCTCATTGGAGGACATAACGGCAACGTTGCTCTCAACCTCTTCAATGCTCTTCATACCCGAAAGGGCGCAACAGATATTGCTGTTACCAAGAACGAAGCGGAGAGCCATTTCGTAGGTTGCGGTGGAATCCTTGCCCGTAACCTTCTTATAGAGCTCGGCGGGAGCGGCAAGACGTCCGCCGCCAACGGGTCCCATGGCCACCGTGCCCAGGCCCTTTGATGCGGCATAGGCAAAAGCGTCAGCGTAGGATTGGTCAAGAAGATTATACTGAAGCAATACAGACTCCATTATACCCGCATCGTCTATAATATATTTAACGTCATCGGGATTTCCGTGGAAGGAAAAGGAAATATGTCTTATAAGACCCTCTTCCTTCGCTTTTACAGCCTCTTCAAGCAAACCCAACTTCTTTACTATATTATCGTAAGAGTCACGGTTAAGGCTCCAGAAATGGTAGAAGTCTATATAATCGGTATCCATCTTCTCGAGAGAGGACTCAAGAAAACGGCGATAGTCGGACTTTTCCTTTATCTCACCTACGGGAACCTTTGTGGAAAGATATACTTTATCACGGAAGCCCTTAACGGCTTTACCCAAAACCCTTTCGCTATTACCCTTAAGATAATAGTATGCCGAATCAAAGTAGTTTACGCCTAATTCATAAGCTCTCTGAAGCATAGGAATTGCTAAAGAATCGTCAACCGTATAGCCTTCCTTTGCATTTTCGGGAAGGCGCATACATCCGTAGCCGAGGGTGGATATTTCTATACCCGTGTTACCGAATTTTCTATATTGCATAGTACACCTCCGGGTGTGGATTTATTAGAGATTTGCGTATACGTGCTCTACGTTAGCAAGCTGCTTTTCGTAGTTTGCCTTCTTTTCGCGCTCTTCGTCAACTACCTTCTGGGGAGCCTTTGCAACGAAGCCGGGGTTGGAAAGCTTCCTGTCAATTCTCTCTATTTCCATAAGAAGACGTTTCTTTT
This sequence comes from Eubacteriales bacterium, assembly GCA_045530715.1. GTDB lineage: Bacteria > Bacillota > Clostridia > Oscillospirales > UBA644 > JAZQLP01. The sequence continues at coordinate 430 of JAZSCR010000036.1, read as the reverse complement.
CTTCCTCAAGACGAAGCTTTTCCTTTTCGATATCTATAAGCTCGCCCATTGGGATATAAGCCTTTGCGTCGTGGGTAATAACGGTGGCGCACTTGCTTATATTCTCGGGCACTTCAAAGGATACATCGGAAGCACCTGCAAGTCTCATAAGGAAAGCGGTGCCGTCAGCGTAATAGCCGGGGTTATCGGAAACGATAAAGAGCGCTGCCTTCTTGGACATAGGAACGTTCATATTTCTTCTGAGCTGACGAAGCTGTTTGATAAGTTCCATAACCGACTCAACGTGCTTTGCATCCTCTTCAAAGTTAAGCTCAGCCTTATAAGAGGGATATTCTCTTACAATGAGAGCCTCGCCGAAATGAGGAATGGACTGCCATATCTCCTCGGTAATGAAAGGCATAAAGGGATGGAGAAGAGCAAGGGTTTCGTT
>JAZSCR010000170.1:0-30138 GCA_045530715.1 Eubacteriales bacterium | reverse complement strand
CCTTGGTACGTTTACTCCTCACGCAGTACTGATAACGGCAAGACCTGGACCTATGAAAAAACCAATATCGTCGATCCTGCTCCCTCACAGAAGGTCAGATGTCCCGAAATCATCAAAGATTTTGACGGAACCATTGATTTTGCAGACCCCAATCTGGTTCTCTTTTTCAATATGTCGGGAGCAAAGGACTTTGACTATTCTTGGTGGAACTATTCTACCGACAGAGGTAAGACCTGGAGCGATCCCTATCACTTCCCCAAAATGGAGGGCATGGACCTTCATCTGAACATGAGAACTGCCTACATAGTGCTCAATAAAGATGAGATACTTATTTTCGGCTCATGTCAAAAATCCACGGGCAGAGAAGGTAACGTATTCTGCGCGAAGATGAAAGACGGCGGCAGAACTATGGAATTTCTGAGCTGGATAGGCCCTGAATATTCCGATAACGGCTTTAATATTATGCCTCAGGCGCTGAGAAGAGAGGACGGAACCATAGTCTGTTTTCTCAGATCTCAGGAAACTGTTTCCACAGATCTTTTTCCCAGAGGAGAAATATACTACATAAGCCAATACGAGTCCACAGATGAGGGAAAGACCTGGACCTACGTGGGAAATCCCGTTATGCATCACGGCGGAAACCCGCCTGCTCCTGCCATAATGAAGGACGGCACATGGGTACTGGTTTACGGATACAGAAAGCGCCCCTTCGGTATCAGATGTAAATACTCGGAAGATGAAGGCAAGACCTGGAGCGAGGAAATAATCCTCCGCGATGACGCCTTTACTGCCGACGTAGGTTATCCCCGAATCACCGCCCTTGAAGACGGATCCATCTTCGTATCCTACTACATAGGAGTATACCAGGGCGAAGAGCAGCATATTGAGGCTACTATATTTGATAAAGAGTTTCTTAAAACAGGAAAATAAGGCTTTATATACAGAAAAATCACTCCGCTAATGCGGAGTGATTTTTTTATATCTTAGGTTCTTATTTCTCAATAAGAGTCTTGCCCTTCATGTAGGGACGGAGGGCTTCGGGAATGGTTACCGTGCCATCTTTATTCTGATAGTTTTCAAGAATTGCGGCAACGGTACGGCCAACTGCAACGCCGGAACCGTTAAGGGTATATACATACTGAGCCTTATCAGTGGGGTTAGCCTTGTACTTAATGTTTGCTCTGCGTGCCTGGAAGTCGGTAAAGCAGGAGCAGGAAGAAATTTCAACGTAACGGTTGTAGGAAGGCATCCAAACCTCGATATCGTAGGTAATAGCAGAGGAGAAGCCAAGGTCGCCGGAGCAAAGTCTTACAACACGGTAGGGAAGACCGAGAATCTGAAGAACCTTCTCTGCCTCGCCGGTAAGCTCGTCAAGCTCGTCAAGAGCAGTTTCGGGAGTGGTGAACTTAACAAGCTCAACCTTATTGAACTGATGCTGACGGATAAGGCCTCTGGTATCTCTGCCTGCACTACCTGCCTCGCCTCTGAAACAAGCGGAGTAAGCGCAGTACTTGATGGGAAGCTGAGCACCGTCAAGAATTTCGTTAGCGTGGTAGTTGGTTACGGGAACTTCTGCAGTAGGAATGAGGAAGTAATCGGTGTTTGCAACCTTAAATGCGTCCTCTTCGAACTTGGGAAGCTGGCCGGTACCGGTCATGGACTGTCTGTTAGCCATGAAGGGGGGGAATATTTCGGTATAACCGTTATCGGTGTGGGTATCAAGGAAGAAGGCGATGATAGCTCTTTCGAGAGCAGCACCCATTCCCTTATAGAAGTGGAAACGTGCGCCGGTAACCTTTGCGGCTCTTTCGGGATCGAGAATACCAAGATTTGCGCCTACGTCCCAATGGGGAAGGGGCTCAAAATCAAACTTGGTGGGCTCGCCGAATCGACGCTGTTCGATATTATCGTCGGAATCCTTACCGTAAGGAACGATATCCATGGGGATATTGGGAATGGTAAGAATAAAACCGTTGAGCTGGGCATCGAGTTCTTTTATAACCTTGTCATTTTCCTTGATCTTTTCGGAGAGTTCCTTCATTTCAGCAAAGAGGGCGGTGGTATCTTCGCCTGCCTTCTTCATCTGGGGAATCTGCTTTGTAACGGCATTCTGCTTTGCCTTCATCTGTTCTGTTTCGTAAAGAACGGTCTTTCTCTTGTCGTCAAGCTCAAAGATAACTTCAATATCTATATCCTTGTTTCTGTTTTTAATAGCCTGACGGAGTATTTCGGGGTTTTCTCTGATTCTTTTAATATCAAGCATTTCTATCTGATCCTTTCGGTTCTTATTCTGTCTTTATTTTCTTGAGAGCCTCAACGAGAATCTCAAAATCATTTTTGTTATAAAATTCTATTTCTATACGGCCCTTGCCCCTTTTTGGAACAATCTTTATTTTTCTGCCCAATGTTGCGGACATATCGGTTTCAAGCGCCTTATAGTAAATACTGTTGGGGTCTGAAGTTTTTTCGGCTTTTTCGGTTGAGAGCTTCTTGTACAAAGCCTCAAGATCTCTTACCGTAAGCTCCTTATTAACCGTCTGCTCTAGAAGGTCGACTATTTCCTTTTCACTCAGCTTTTCACAGAGGGGAAGGAATGCTCTGGCGTGCCCTGCGGTTATATCGCCATTTTCAGCGGCGTCGAGAACGCACTTGGGAAGAGCCAAAAGTCGGAGAGCGTTGGCAATAACGGGGCGGGATTTACCAACCCTTTTTGAGATTGCCTCCTGGGTATAGGAGAAGCTTTCCATAAGTCTTTTGTATCCCAAAGCCTCTTCAACAACGTTGAGATCCTCACGCTGAAGGTTTTCTATAAGGCCTATTACAAGAGCGTCGTTATCGTCAATTTCCCTGATGATTACGGGAATTTCCTGAAGTCCCGCCATCCTTGATGCGCGCCATCTTCTCTCACCCGAAATGATCTGATAGCCTTCGCCGTACTTTCGCACGATAATAGGCTGAAGTATTCCGTGTTCCGCGATCGATGAGGCAAGGTCTGAAAGAGCAGCCTTATCAAAGGTGCGTCTGGGCTGGTCTTTGTTAGGTTCAACGAGAGAGGTTTTTACCAACTTTATCTGTTTTTCGTCTATCTCAACTTCATTCTCGGCGAAAAGAGCATCAAGGCCTTTTCCCAGTGACTGTTTCTTAAAAGCCATCTATTTACCTCCCGTTATTTTTTAAAAATTCCTCTGCAAGGGCGCGGTATGCAACTGTTCCCTTTGCGGATTTATCGTAGTGGTTTATGGGCATTCCATGTGAAGGAGCCTCAGATATCTTTACGTTACGGGGTATACAGGTCTTATACATTTTGGTATAGAAAAATCTCTTTACTTCCGAAAGAACCTGCACCGTAAGATTCAGACGGGCATCGTACATAGTAACAAGAACGCCTTCAATATCAAGATTGGGATTATACAATCTGTTAACCTGCTTTACCGTATTGGTAAGCTGTGACAGACCTTCCATAGCGTAAAATTCGCACTGTATGGGGATCAGCACCGAGTCGGCAGCCGTAAGAGCGTTTACGGTGAGCAATCCCAATGAGGGCGGACAGTCTATAAGTATAAAATCGTACTCATCTCTAACTTTATCGAGGGCATTTTTCAAAAGTCGTTCTCTTCCGCTTATATCCACCATCTCAAGCTCGGCGCCCGCCAAGGACATATGAGAGGGCATTATAAAAAGGCCGTCGAATTTTGTCTTTACCACAGCCGCGGGAGCAGAATCTGCATTTTCAAGGGCATTATATACACTGGCTGATATTTTTTTCTTATTAATACCGCATCCGCTGGTGGCATTTCCCTGAGGGTCAAGGTCTACTAACAGAACTTTATTTCCCTTTTCGGCTATACACGCCGCAAGGTTCACAACGGTGGTGGTTTTTCCCACGCCGCCTTTCTGGTTTGCAACAGCAACTATCTTTCCCAATACGCACCCTCCTTCTCCGGGCATACAAATGTTTCACGTGAAACATTGATGTTTTTTTGTTTGTTGTTTGAGGTATAATTCATTATAGCACATTTTTAATAAAAATCAATAGGGAAGATGAAAATTTCGTAAATATATAAAAAAGACTGTCTTTGTGAGACAGTCTTTATATATCACTATTTTTCGAGGAACTTTATATACTTTTCTTGAATATTGTCGTAGCTTTTCTTTATACTCTCAAGGGCGGGATAATTCCTCATTTGATCCTGCTCAACTATACACCAGCGTACGGCCAACTTGTCTGCCGTATCAATAACAGCCTTGACATTAAGCCTTCCCTCACCTATTTCCACGGGAATATTTTCATTATCCACGTCTTTTATATGAACGAGGTCAAGTCTATATCCCAGCTTGGTTAAAAACTCTTTGTTATCAACACATGCAACGCCCGACCACCCTGTATCTATCTCAAAATTAAGATTAGGGGCTTCGTCTATAAGAATCTGTTCAATGGAACGGCCGTTAAAAACAGCGGTAAACTCGTATACGTGGTTATGGTAAGAAAGAGAAATGCCTTTCTGCTTAGCTTTACGAGCCATGTCGTCCATTTCCGCAGCCGCGTGAAGAACGGATATCTCATCCTTTCTCATTTCTTTAGGAAGACTCGGAATTGTAATATAATTAGCACCCAAGGCTTTTATGTAATTTATATATTCATAAAAATCAGATATCAGTTTATTGTAGCCAACGTGGCAAGAAACAGCCTTAAGATTGTATTTATCCAGAAGAGCTTTCATTTCAGCCGCGTCCCTATCGTATCTGTCGCACAATTCGACCCCGCTGTATCCGGCGGAAGCAATAGCGGCAAGGGTTCCCTCAAAATCCGCCTTAAGCTCTTCTCTCACCGTATACAACTGTAACGCAATCTTTATCATCGACCCCATCCCATCCTCTTTATTTTTCATTCGTTGTGTGCTTGCCCAGATATAATATCATAAAAATATGGCAAACATATAGGTTTTTTAAAATATTTAATCTTTTTTTACAACTGTACTGATTTATCTATTGCATTTTGCCCTATTATATGTTAAAATCATAATAGCAAAATTTCTTATGAGGAAAATCTGATGAAAAAGAAATATACGGCTTTCCTTCTGGTATTAGCCACCGTCATAAGCCTGTGCGTCGGCTGCTCGGGAAGCGGAATGAAGGAGCTTGAAATCAAAGAATATTCGGGCTTTGGAGACATGCTCTCCCTTGTGGATAACGCAATAGAAATACAGTCAGAGCCAAACTCCATGGGCTTTTCCATATGGAGCTATCAGCTGGCAGACGGTAACGATGCCAAGGATTATCTTAAAAGAATAAAAGATTACGGCTTTGAAACTATTGACTTTTCCGTACTGTGGTCGGACTTTGAAGTGGAAGAGAACAAGTATAACTGGGCTTTCATCGATGAGGTTATGGACGTCTTTGTGGAAGAGGGGTACAAACTCAACCTTTCCATAGTTTTCTGGACATACAACCTTCCTTTTGCGGAAAAGCTTGACCTTCAAGAAAATGCGGTAGGAGAAATATACGCCTACGACGAGGTAAGAAGCAGTTTTCTTTGCTTATCCAGCGATAAAAACCTCCGATACATGGAGGATGCCATTCTGGCATTTGCCTCACACGTTTATGACAGATATGCAGAGAATATTCTCAGTTGGCAGATAAAGCTCTCCGAGCTTGGCGAGGTTGCCTTTTCTTCAACCGTTGACCTCGACTATTCCCAGCCCTCCTTTGAAGCATTTCTGGGATATGTAAAGAATAAGTACAACACCATAAAGAAATTTAATTCCGCCTATAAAACATCCTATAAATCTTGGGAACAGCTTGAGTCCGAAAAAAAGGCCAAGATCACCTCTGTTTGCGAGTACGACTGGAAACTGTTCAAACAGAACACCTTGGTTTCTGTCCAAAAAATAGCCACCGACGTTTTTAAAGCGGTAGCACCCAACGTTCCCGTAATTTTCAGGGTTGGTACGGTGGGCGACTCAATGTCGGCGGTATTCAGAGGAATTTTCGACCCCTACACCGTAGCCCTTAACAGCGGCAGTGATATTATACAGTCAGACTATTTTACCGACCTTAAATATAATTTCTATCTTGACATGATGACCTATACCACGGGCAAGGCTCTTTCCTTTGAGGTCAACGGCCCTTGGCAGGGTGCAGAAGAAATGGAGAAGACTCTGCTTATAGCCGAAGCCGCCGGAAGAACGGGAATTGCAAGTCTTACGGTATCAAACTGGACAAAAACCGATATTGCCGTTTACGGTGAAACCTACCTATCTCAATACGACGACCTTTTTAAAAGCGAAAATCAGAGAAAAGATCCGGACGTTACCGACATTATTATAATAAACACTCTCGATTTTATTATCAGACAGCCCCCCTCATCCATATACGAAATCTATAAGAATGCATATAGAAATATGTCTGGAAAATCCGAAAGAAAAGTAATCTTCCTTACCGATACTCAGGTAATAGAAAACCCCACCCTATTGGATGGGGTAAAGAAGATACATTTGGGAGCTCTCAACAACGTAACCTATATGTACGACGAGCTTGGCAAGATACTCGCCGAGGGCAAGTACGTTCTGGTGGACGACGACAATCAACAGCCAAACTTTATCAACCAGTATTCCGAGCCCCTTGATATCGAGGTTCAAACCGAGCTCAGAGAACGACTGGAGAAGAGTTAGTTTTTAGCAAAAGTAAAACCATTTATCGCCGCAACGGCCAATACCTTTGACGGAGCCTTTTCAGCGTAGACGTCAACTGTGTAATAACAGGCCGTGCGGCCCTTTTTTATACATTTTGCCTCTGCTATAAGCTTTTCGCCTATACGGGCAGGGGAGAGGTAGGAGATATTTGAGGCGAGTGTCTGTGTAACGCCCGAGGTTCCTTCAAGAATATCCTTTGCATTGGCGGCTACGGCAAAGGTATAATCCGCCAAAGCAAATAAAACTCCGCCCATAACAACGCTGGCAGCGTTTTTATGTTTGTTTTCGGGAACCAAAGAGCATTTTGCGTAATTTTCGCCCACATCTTCTATGGTTATGCCCACAGTACTGTCGGCAAAAACATCGTCTTTAAAAAACTCTCTTATTTTCTCTATATTATCCATTAAAGTCCTCTTTCGATCTCTTCGGCTAAAAGCTCGTACTCTTCATAAAGAGAGTTGAGCTTTTCTTTATTCTCTGAGATACTTTCGCTTATTTCCATTATCTTTTTATAGTCGCCGCCAACATCGGGGGAATCAAGGGATGCTTCGAGAGAAGATATCTCCTCCTCAATCTTCATTATCTCCTTTTCAACTGCGGCAAACCTGTTTTTCTTTTTCTTAAATTCCGACTCGGCGGCCTTTTTTCTCTGATACTCGCCCGCCCTGTCTGCTTTCTCGGTCTTTACGGCAAGCTGTTTATCGGCCTTCGACATCAGGTACTCGTCAAAATTACCCTTATACTCGGTTATTTTGCCTTCGTCCATATACCAGAGCTTGGTGGCAAGACGGTTTATAAAGTATCTATCATGTGAAACAATCAACATCGTGCCGTCGTAATCGGCCAAAGCGTCTTCCAACGCTTCCTTTGACTGAATATCAAGGTGGTTGGTAGGCTCGTCAAGAATGAGGAAGTTTACGTGAGAGAGCATAAGCTTTGCAAGACACACTCTTGCCTTTTCGCCACCGCTTAAGGTACCGCAAACCTTAAATACATCCTCACCCTTAAAAAGGAAGAGCGCAAGGGCTTTTCTTATCTCGAGATTTGACATTCTTGGGTAAGCGTCGGCCAAATCTTCAAATACCGTCTTGTTGGGATTAATTTCACTCAACGTCTGGTCATAATAACCTATTTCCACGCGGGCACCAATCTTTATAGCACCCGAATCAAGGGTTTCTCTGCCGGTTATCATTTTCAAAAGAGTGGTTTTACCGCATCCGTTTGAGCCGGTAAGAAACACTCTGTCCTGCATCTTTATATATGCATCAAGATTCTTCGCAACCGTCTTTTGAGCATAGCTTTTGCCAACAGACTCAAGAATAAGCACGTCGTTGCCCGTGCCATGGCAAGCTTTAAAGGAGAAGCCTATGGAATCGGGAGTAGCTTCGGGCTTGACAAGCTCAGCCTTAATACGGTCAATCTGCTTTTGCTTACTTTTTATGGTAACGTAATTATGTTCCTGATTAAACCGCTTCTGTTGGGCTATTATACCCTCAATTCGCTTTATTTCTTTGGTCTTTTTCTCGTAATCACGCTCAAGAGTTAAGTCATTTATGGCTCTTTGGGCTCTGTATTCGGTATAGTTCCCATAATAATCGGTTAAATGCGTATTTTCTATCTCAAAGATTCTGTTGCAGAGCCTGTCGAGAAAATATCTGTCATGTGAAACAATAACAGCCGCACCTTTATATGAAGCAAGGAAATCCTCAAGCCATAAGGTGGAGGATATATCAAGATGGTTGGTAGGCTCGTCAAGTAGCAGAAGTCCGGCTCCCGAAAGCAGTACCTTTGCCAAAAGCACTCTGGTACGCTGGCCGCCGCTGAGAGCAGACATGGGTATTTCCATTTCTCTGTCGTCAAAGCCAAGGCCCATAAGAGTGGATCTTATACGGCTTCTGAAGGTAAGACCGTCAAGGTCAACGAAGGTTTCATTGAGCTTTGCCTGTTTTCTGATATTTTCCTCGGTAGGGTCCTTTTCCACAGCCGCATTGGCTTCTGCCAACAACTTTTCCACAGTTATACAATCGGCAAAAAGCTCCTCAAGCTCTTCCTTTGCATTTTTATCGGAAGTATAGTCGCTGTGCTGCTTCATATAGGCGATCTTAAGGTCCTTATCATATATAACCGAGCCGTCGTCATGCTCTTCAAGACGGCAAAGTATACGGAAAAGGGTAGTCTTTCCCGCGCCGTTTACACCTATTACGCCTATTTTATCGCCGTGTTCAATTTTAAATGAAACACCGTCAAGAACGGTATGAGTAACGTAACTTTTGCACAGTCCGTTAACGTTAACAATAGTCATTTCTGTTTTCCTTTGAAATTATTTCAGATACAGTTCCCCGAAAAATTCAGGGCGGTGATAATCGGGACGGGGTACTTCTACAGGATTCCATGTTCCGTAATGAACGCAGGCCGTTTCATCTCCGCATTTATAAAAATTACCCTTAAAATTATTACTGAAATCACCGAAGTGGCTCTTTACATATGAGAAAGGCACGAAAAACTTGGCTCTCCAACCGTCCTCAAGGATTTCGGTCTCTATTTCAAAATCGGAAAGCTCAAATTCGGGGCGAATTCTTCCTTTGCGAGCCTCACCCAGACCTATCAACATTCCGCCTCCTGCAGAAAGCTCAATATTCATATATCTGTCGTCCTTTTCGGGGAGAGGTTTAAAGAAAAACTCCACGCAGCTGTCAAGACAGACCTGCTCGTTTTTCCCGTGAAACCTTGCCAGAATATCCGCTGGACGCTCGTTTGTGCGATACAGAAGAGTCAATCCTTCATCAGAATAAACTCCTTTTACATTTGTAGAAGGGTATCCCTTTGAAGGGCTAAAGCCAAACCAGTCAAGCTCCGCCATGGGCACGTTTTCCCAGGTAGGATCAGACATTTTCAATGTTTTAGTAAATATCTTTGTAAAACCGTAGTTTTTCATAATTATTTCCTCATTTATTTTTCTATCGTATATTCAGCGCCACTCTCAGCATCAAAAGAAACTATTCCTTCTCCGTCGGGCTCTATTCTACTTCCGTTTACGGTCAGTCCCTTTTGGCCGAATATTCTTATACAACAATCATTATCAGGAACAAGAATTGCATTTTTAAGTGCTCCTTCTTCCCAATCTATATCCACGGTTATGGCACCTCTTGCTCTCAATCCTTTTACCGAGCCTTTATGCCAACCTTCGGGCAAGCAGGGCAAAAGTCTTATAATACGGTTATTGGCCACACCTTCGTGACTTTGAAGTAAACACTCCGCAATAGCGGCTGATATTCCCGAAAAAACGGGAAGAGAAGTATCTTTTTTGGCAGACGTAAGCTCGTTTATAAGCAGTTCAAAGTTTTCTTTATCAAAAAGCCGTGCATACATAAGAGCCATGGTAACTTTTGCCTCAAGGCTATCTATTCCCACAGATGCTTGTCTGTGAAGGGATTTTTTACATGCCTCCATAAGCTCGGGGTTGCTACTTGTGATCATATCTCCGGGATAAAGGGGATAAAGATGAGCAATGTGCAATCCTTTAGGGTCAGCCTGCTCATAATCTTCTGCCCATTCACAAAGGGCTCCGTCGTATCTTTCCGAAATTCTATAAGGAGCCAGTCGGCTAAGCTTGTACTTTATCGCATTTATTCCGGATTTTTCAAGTATTCCTTTTTCCACAAGGAATAAATGCCCCGTAACGACCTTATCAAAAAGATCATGTACTATGCCAAGGCTTTGGGTGGAGCCGTAGCCCACGTTGTATTCTTCTCCGTCTACCAGGTATGATACTCCCGGAATAACTGCGGGAGAAACCATGTGACGGCGGGTATAATTCTGCGCCGCATACAAAAAGGCAAACATGCATGCATCTTTCAGCACGGGAGCAATACGGGCAAGATATTCAACGTCGCCGGTATATTCAAACCTATCCCACAGGCACTTTGTTAACCAGAGACCTCCCATGGGGAAGATTCCGTTGGCACCGCCGTGAATAGCCGTATTTCCAAAGATATCAACTTCTCTGTTTGCGCTCCAACCATCGTTTACATTATAGGTAAAGGCGGCGGTAGCGGTACCTGTTGAAGATATTTTTTCGGTAAAACGCTGGAGAGGATAGGCAACTTCTCCCATATTGGTAACCTGGGCAGTGCTATAAGAGCTTTGCAAAGCTCCGTCAAGAGCAAATCCGCCCTTTTGGCCTTCAAATCCTTCACTCCAGATTCCGTTAGCGTGGGCAGGCAGGGGAGAATCCTTTTCAGACGAGGACATAAGCAGATATTTTCCGTAATTATAGGATTCTGCCACCCCTTCCCTACCCTCAACAAATATAGAGGATCTGCGGTAGAGTGAAGAGCGAGCAGTAATATGTTCAGACCTGTATCGGTCATATTCTTCGGGGACGATGGAAGAAAGGGCGTCATTAACTTTAAGGCAACAATTCTTTTCTCTGTCAAAAGAAAAGGTATCCAATGAATAATCGGTGTCCGAAGTATAAATAAGCAGGAGAGATGTGGCTGATTTTACGGAAATTTTTCCGCCAACGGAGTAAACAATGCCGTCGCTTAAAGCCCTTACACCTGCGGCGAAGCGCATATTTTCTCCCTCTTCGTCCGCCAATGCTCCGCTTATATAACAGAGGCCGTTTTCCGCATAGAAATCAGCATTTTCAGCTCTTGAAAGTTCCACGGAAACGTCTACGGGAGCAGAAAAAGCCATCTTTATAAAAAGGCAATTCTCATTTACGGAAATAAAGCTTTCACGAGTTATGTAAAGTCCGCTTTCTAATTCACATTCCTCGTTCATAATAGAAGAACCGAATGAAAGCTTTCGGCTATATTTCTGAACCTTTCCATCAAAAGATATATTAAGACGTGCCATTTCTTCGTAGGAAGGAAGTTCAAAGGGAGTACCGGGAAGATATTTTTCGCAAAGGTGCTGAGCCTCTTTATACTTGCCCTCAAAAAACAGCTTTTTTATTCTTACTATCTGGGGTGCCGCGTATAAAGAGTCGCCGTGTAATTTTTTGCCTCCGTACAGGGTACTGTCGTTCAGCACCGCCACCGATGAGGTAAATTCTCCATTCCAAACACAGCCAAGGCGTCCATTTCCCAAAGGCCACCCGTCCTTATAAGCAAGAGGCTGAGAATTAGATATTAAATCGTATTTCATATCTTCTCCAAAGTATCTTTATTCTGTTCCATTATATCAATTTAGGGCGTTTATGTCAATAAAAAAACCTTTTATTTTTCGCAAAAGCCCCATTTATGAGAAAAAGAGACGGAGTTTATCTCCGTCTCATAAATATCAGAACTGAACGGCACCTTGGGTAAGTATGCCTATATTATCTGCATATATTTCGTTAAACTGACTTATGGGTAAGGGATTCCGCCCCCGTCCCGCTTCCACCGTATACCCGGGGCGGTTATACTCCTGAATAAACCAATCCTTATACCCCGCATAACCCATATTCGTAGGAGTTTCTTCAAGAGAGTAACCGCTTACTGCCGCGAACAACTCTCCTATTCGGCGGGATTCGGGCGGGAGATAGTTAAGGAACTTCCAGAATATTATTTCTCCCTGGGTATGGTATGAAATGGTCAGCAAGAAATTGTGAGCCTTTGTAAACTCGGCAACGGCGCGGCTTTCGGGCGCCGAGAAGGGATATTCGCCCACGTAACCGAAGGGACGGGGAGAGGTATATCCCAAAGCATATTTCATTTCCTTTGCCGCTTCCCATTCGGCGGGATAGTTAAGATTCAGGTCAGTACCCGTAATATTTGCCTTCCATCCTTCGGGGAAGGGCACACCTGTGACACTTAACCTTAATGCCCTTTCATAAGGAGCTGAACCCCGACCGTAGTACCCCGTAACCAAATTAACTCCGTCGGGATTTACCATAGGAACGATATATAACGAGGTTTTCTCGAATATTTCCTCTGCGCTTTCGCCCCCGATACTTCCCCCGTTTACATAAGCGTTGCAAAGCTGCTCGATATACTTCATTACGACCACAGAAGTTATCCATTCGTTTGCATGATGAGCTGCGTTATAGAAAATTTCACTGGGGCCTCGGCCAAATCTTACGTAATAAAGCTCGTTACCCAAAACGCTTCTACCGATACTGCCCTGCTCAAGAAAGGGATACCGTTTTTTGAATGATTCAAGGTTTAGTTGGAGAATGGGATAGCCGTAACTCACGTCCGTGGGTACGGTTGCGGCAGATATTGGAATTATCAGATTCTGTCCTATTTGCAAATTCATTGGATCGGCTGTGGGATTTGCCGCCTCTATAGCGCTGACCGAGGTTCCGTAACGCTTGGCAAGAAGGTAAAATGTATCTCCGGCCTGCACCTTGTAATTAATATACCCTCTCATATAGGGATGAAGGGCATTCCAGGTATTTGGGCCAACCACACCGTCCACGGTAAGACCGTTCTTTTCCTGGAATCTCCTTACTGCCCTCTCGGTTCTGGGGCCGAATATTCCGTCTACTCTGCCCACTGTAAAACCAAGACGGTTAAGCAAGCTCTGAAGATACTCCACCTGTGGCCCCACAGACCCGGACCTCAAAATAATTTCCAACATAAAGACCTCCGAAAATAATGTTTTCAATCACCATTATATTCGGAGGTTCTGATTTTGTTAAGTTTTTGCTTAATCACCGAGAAATGATACGTTATTCCTCAGTTTCCGTTTCTTTCTCTTCGGGCTGAGGAATATATCCGGGAATAGGCTTTGCCTTAAGGGAAAATATAGGCTGACCCAAAGCAGTAAATCTATCCTCATACTCGGTGGTAGCGGGATTATAAATATCACTGTTGTGAAGGTCTCTTGTAACATCAAAAAGCTCGTATCCGTGGGTGGATATTTCCTCGAGAGAATAGTCAAAGAGCTTCTCGTTGTCGGTTTTCATAAAGATATATCCGTCTTCGGAAAGCAAACCTCTGTAGATTTCAAGAAAGCTTCTGTAGGTAAGTCTGCGTTTAGCCTGTTTTTTCTTAGGCCAGGGGTCGGAGAAGTTAAGATAAATTATTTCGGTACGGTGGGGAGGACATATCTCTGCAAGGGTTTCTGCATCGCCCAGAATAAACTGGAGATTTTCGATTTTGGCCGCTGCCGCTTTTTCGGCCGCCATTACCATTACGTCGGGAACCTTTTCGACAGCGTAGAAAACTATGTCCTTATTTTCGGGCTTGGTGGCCACTTCGGTTATGAATTTTCCCTTTCCGCAACCGATTTCCAATCTCAAAGGTGTATTTTCCTTTATCTCCACCTTATTTGAAAGGTATTCTTCGCATCTTTCAAGACGGGGGATTGTATTTTTCTTTTTTCTTGCTCTCATAATTTTACTCCATTTGGCATAGAATATCTTTTACGCTTTTTTTCTTATATCATTTTAAAGTATATCATCAGTACCGATATGTCCGCAGGGCTTACACCGGATATTCTGCCTGCCTGACCTATATTCAAGGGTTTGTGAAGATTAAGCTTTTCTCTTGCCTCAACTCTCAACCCTTCAATTTTGGAGTAGTCAAAATCCTCGGGAAGCTTCTTGCTTTCAGCCTTTTTAAACTGTTCAACCTGAAGCTGCTGCCTGCGGATATAACCCTCGTATCTGACGTCGGTTTCCGCAAGCTCCCTCATATATGGGGGAAGGTCAGGTCTGTTCTTGTCAACGGGAGCCAGCATATCGTAAGAAAGCTCGGGGCGCTTAACCAGATCCGCAAGAGGAATTCCCGTTGCTGTACGTGTTGAACCGTGGCTGTCAAGTATTTCGTAGAGCTCGGGGGTGGGGGAGATGAAGGTCTCCTTCATTCTTTTTTCTTCCTGTTCTATAATTCTTTGTTTTTCAAGATATTTTTGGTATCTCTCTTCGGAAATAAGCCCGACCTCGTATCCTATGGGGGTAAGTCTTCTGTCAGCGTTATCCTGACGAAGGAGAAGTCTGTACTCGGAACGGGAGGTCATTATTCTGTAGGGCTCGGGAGTTCCTTTAACCACCAAATCATCTATAAGAGTACCAATATAGGAGGTACTTCTGTCAAGAACGAGGGGAGGACGTGAATCCAGCTTCAGCGCGGCGTTAATTCCCGCAATAAGACCCTGCGCTGCGGCCTCTTCGTATCCCGAAGTGCCGTTAAACTGACCTGCGCCGTAAAGGCCGGGAATTTTTTTGAATTCAAGTGTAGCCTTGAGCTGAAGAGGGTCTATGCAGTCGTACTCTATGGCGTAGGCAGTCCTCATTATCTCCGCATTTTCAAAGCCTTCTATGGAACGAACCATCTCAAGCTGAATTTCCTCAGGCATAGATGAAGAAAATCCGCCCAAGTACATCTCGTTCGAGTCTATTCCCATGGGCTCAAGGAAAAGCTGATGTCTTTCCTTGTCGGCGAATCTGACCACTTTAGTTTCTATGGAGGGACAATATCTGGGGCCAACACCCGTTATATCTCCCGTATAAATGGGAGAACGGTCAATATTATCAAGAATGATTTTATGGGTACTGGTATTTGTGTAGGCTATGTAGCAGGGGCTTACGTTTTCGCCTATATCCACTCCCTCGTTTTCAAAGGAGAAGGGGACTATTCTGTCGTCGCCTTCCTGTATTTCAAGCTTTGAAAGGTCAACGGTACGCTTGTTAATACGAGGGGGAGTACCCGTTTTAAATCTCAAAAACTCTATTCCAAGCTCTTTAAGACTATCTGTTAAGCCAATGGCGGCAAACATTCCGTCGGGACCGCCCTCATATGACGTCTCGCCCACTATTATGCGGCCGTTGAGGTAAGTACCGGTAGCCAAAATAACGGCTTTTGCCAGAAAATACCCACCCAACATGGTTGTAAGGCGGAATCTTCCGTCCTCTTCAATAGTAATGGCCTTGATTTCGGCCTGTTTTAGGTCAAGATTTTCCTGATCCTCTACAATATTCTTCATCAAGGTCTGATATTTTCTTCTGTCAGCCTGGACACGTAAAGAATGCACGGCGGGACCCTTGCCCATATTAAGCATTCTGCTCTGCAAAAAGGCCTTATCAGCCGTTTTGCCCATTTCTCCACCTAAGGCATCTATCTCTCTTACAAGGTGTCCTTTAGCAGTACCTCCTATGGAAGGATTGCAGGGCATATTTCCCACCGCATCAAGGTTGATAGTGACGAGAAGAGTCTTTTTATTCAGTCTTGCAGTAGCCAAAGCGGCTTCTATACCACCGTGTCCTGCGCCAACGACACAAACGTCGTACTCATTAAGCAAATAACTCATTATTTTCCCACGCAAAATCTTGAAAATATAGTTTGAAGAATATCTTCTCCCACGCTTTTACCCAAAACTACAGATAAGGCATCTATGGCGTCCTCTATACAAACCTCCAAAACGTCGGGAGGCAATAAAACGTCCCCTACGCATTGAGAAAGAGCCGCTTCCGCCTTTGAAAGACATTGAAACTGTCTTTCGTTGGTGATTATCTCGGTATCGTTAAGCTCAAGTTCTTCCTCAAAAAGCTCATACATGACATCTGCAAGGCCGTCCAAGTTGTAGTTTTCAAGGGAAGATATTCTGACCGTTTTATCAAATCCTAAAAGCTCTGGTTCTTCAAGCTTTTCGGGAAGGTCGGTCTTGTTTATTACCGCTATTTTTTTTGCTCTCATTTCGGAAAGAGCCGAAAGCAATTCCTTATCTTCTTCGGAAAGGTGGCGGGATCCGTCGAACACAGCAAGAATTATGTCTGCCGAATTAAGCTTATTATATGCTCTTTCAACGCCGATCTTCTCAACCCTGTCCTCGGTTTCTCTTATGCCCGCCGTATCGGAAAGCCTTACTTTTATACCTTTTATAGAAACAGTTTCCTCAACGATATCTCTGGTGGTACCTTCTATTTCGGTAACGATACTGCGGTCATATCCGGCAAGTCTGTTCATAAGAGAGGATTTTCCCACGTTGGGCTTACCCGCTATACAAACCGAAACTCCGTTTTTAATCAGCTTACCCTTTTCAAAGGATGAAAGCAGCTTTTTAACTCTGGAGTGCTGTTCTTTAAGCAATGAATAAAGATTTTCGGGTTCAAGTTCCTCGATTTCGTCATCGGGGTAGTCTATATAGGCCATTATCTGGGCAGAAACTCCCAACAAAGCCTCTCTTACACCGTTTATCTCTTGTGAAAGCTTGCCTTTAAGGTGCTCCATTGCAACCGAGGCTTCCTTTTCGGTCTGAGCCTCAATAAGATCAATAATACCTTCGGCCTTTACCGTATCAAGCTTGCCGTTTATAAATGCTCTTTTTGTAAATTCACCTCTGTCTGCTTGACGAGCACCGTTAGATATGAGAAGCTTCATAACCCTGTTAAGGATATAAACACTTCCGTGGCAGGATATTTCAACCACGTCTTCACCCGTATAACTGGCGGGAGCCCTGAAAATAGAGAGGACTACCTCGTCTATCTGCTTACCCGTTTCTGTGTCATATATATATCCGTGGGTAAGAGTTCCGCCTTTTTTATCATTCAAAGGCTTATCAAAGCATTTACTTACGATATCTATACAGTCATTTCCCGAAACCCTTATAACGCCTATAGCAGACATCAGAGGGGGAGTGGAGATTGCACATATTGTATCGTTATTATAAAAATTATTCATGGTTTCACCAAAAAAAATAGGGGCGTAACGGGAATTTCCCGCAACGCCCTTCAAAATTATTCTTCGGAACCCTCGCCTTCAACAGAACCCTGATAAAGAAGCTTTATCTTGGACTGCTGAGGAGCAGCGGGAACGTTTTCAGTTCTACTGGCTCCGTCGTAGTTTCTGCCGGAACCGCGATTCTGACTGTTTCTTCCGTTATATCTGCCGCCATTGGAACGGTAACCGTTTCTGCCCTTGCCATTGTATCTGTTTTCGGAGCCTTCGGTCTTTTCACGTCCTTCAACGTTTTCGGAGTTATTGTTGTTATAGTTTCTACGGCCTCTGCCACCGTTTTTGCCTCCCTTTACAGGTCTTGCTTCACCCTCAGCGTACTGATAAGCTACAACAACCTTTCTTTCGGGCTCGGTGCCTATGGAGTAGGTGGTAATATTGTCAAATCCCTGAAGCTTGGAGTGAACTATCCTTCTCTGATATGCGCTCATGGGGAAAAGGATAACCTTTCTGCGAGTTCTCTGAACGGACTTTGCAGCCTTAACTGCTACAGCTTCAACACGGGATACGGACTTTTCTTTGTAATCGTTAATGTTAAATGTTACTTTGTAATGCTCGTCATACTTTTTGTTTACGGTGATTGCAAGCATAAACTGGATAGCATCAACAATATCGCTGTGCTTTTCGGTAAACTGGTTAAGACATTCTCCGTTAAGCTGGATATTGATAAGCTTGTCCTCGGTAATTTCAATGCTTTCGGTATAATCGGTAGCGTTCATAAAACCGAAAAGCTCTTTAAGATAATCGCTAAGATAAGAAACGGGATCGTCGTTAACGGTGACGGTGATTACAGCGTTCTTTGCGCCTATACCGAGAAATCCCTTTGTGGGCATTTCTTTAATTTCATAGGAAAAATCGTCTCTGCTAAGATTTAACTCGTGACAAGCAACCTCAACGGCTTCTTCCACGGTCTTGCCTTGGAATTCTTTTTTCATTGTATTCGATTTAACATCGGAACAAAACAAGCCACGTTCCGATGCAATACCTTCCTTTCGCTTCAATAAAACCTTTATCCGACCTTTTACGGATAAGTTTTTCCTCAATTAAAGTTTTTACTTCGGATTATTAGTGTTTTTTAGAGGAATTTTTGTTCTGATCTTTCTTTTCTTCGAGAGATTTCTCTCGTTCCATCTTTTCAATCTGGTTGTAGTTAAGCTTCTTTTCTTTTACCTTAACTTCTTCTACGGGTTCTTTGAAAAACAGGGGGAGAATTAATGTCTGTGCAAGGCTGAGAATATTGGAAGCGGTCCAGTAAATGCCTATACCTATCTGGAAAGAGAAGCCCATGATAAGAGAAATGATGGGCATGGTATAAAGCATAAAGTTCGCGCTTTTTGCTGCGCTTTCAGCAGCAGAATTGCCTTTGTTACCTTTATTGTTGATCTTCTGGGAAAGATAACCTACGAGGAACGACGTAAGAGCGGATACTATAGGAATAAGTACGCTGGGATGGAATCCGAGTACGGGAGTATCGCCGAGATTAAGACCCAAGAATTCCATATCGATATGCTGGGGAAAATCTGCGGGAAGAAGTTCGGTCAATTCCATTCTGAAATCGTTAATGGCATTGAGAAGACCGATCTGGCTATCCTTTACAGCTGCAAAATCCTTTACGGCTTCAAGACCGCCAAGATCCTTAATGGCATTAAAAACTTTTTCAAGGGTTCCGTTGGTAAGATCAAAAATATAGGTAAGGGGTTTTCTTATAGCATTCCAAAGACCCATAATGATGGGGAGCTGGATAAGAGTGGGCAGACAGCCTGACATGGGATTGTATCCCTCTTCGGTATAAAGCTTCTGCAACTCTTCGTTGTACTTGGGATTTCTGGTATCGTTCTTATACTTTGCCTGAAGAGCATTGATTTTGGGCTGGAACTTCTGCATACTTCTTCTGCTTTTTTCACCCTTAACTGCAAGAGGAAGAAGTAATACCTTTGCTATTACAGCAAACAATATTATAGCTATACCGTAGTTGTTTACAATAGTATAGCAAAGCTTCAGTATCATTGCCAAGGGAAAATAAATTATATTCATAATAGAGCCCATGCCGTATCTCCTAACAAACAAATAAAAATAAGAACCATACTAATTCCGGTGCCGATATCTACGTATTTTTATATCGGGGTTCTTTTCGGGAACCGGGTCGTACCCGCCTTTACAAAAGGGATTACATTTCAATATTCTGCATAAAGAAAGCCAAAAAGCCCGAAAAAAGCCGTACCTCAAAAAAGCCGTCATCGCATACTCCGAACAGGTCGGATAAAATCTGCAGCAAGGCGGCTTAAGCGGAGATATGATCTTTCGGTAAAACTTTATAAGCAGAATCGCGAGTTTATTCATCTTTTCCGGTACCCGTGTGATTCTCGGAAGGGGTGTTTTCCGACGGACTGTCGGATGTGTTTCTGCTTTCTGTCGGAGCATCGGATTTGATAACTCCGAGTCTTTTCAGTGCATTTACCAAATCTTTTTTTACCCTGTTCAAGGGAAGCTCCGGCGTGACTGATCGGGCAACGAGAACAATGTCCCACCCATCGGGTATAACGCTTTCAATTTGACGGTAAGCTTCCCTAAAAACTCTTTTACAACGGTTTCTTTTCACAGCACAGCCTATTTTGGTACTGACCGTAAGGCCAAGTCTGTTGGTATAGGGTGTTACTTTTGCGGAAAGATTATTCCTTCTGCAATAGATTATAAAAGATTTGCAGGCTGCACTCGCACCTTTTTTGTACAGAGTCAAATAGAGTCTGTTTTCACAAATAGAGCAAGTTTTAAGCATCTTTTCTTCTTCCGTTAAGGATTAGAGAGAAAGCTGCTTTCTGCCTCTGGCACGTCTTCTTGCCAATACTTTTCTTCCGTTAGCGGTCTTCATTCTCTTACGGAAGCCGTGTTCCTTGGAACGCTGTCTCTTCTTGGGCTGATAGGTTCTTAACATCTCATTCACTCCTTTTCATAAGGATTATTTCTTTGCCTTGGTACACTCAGTAGCGTGAGGGCAAAGGTGTACTAACTAATTATATATCCTAATTTCCCTTTTGTCAAGCCGTTTTTCTAAAATTTATTTAACATTTTACATTTGAATGTTGCATAAGCCGCTTTTATATGCTATAATACTGCATATATAATTAATAATACAATAACTCTGTTTAAAAACCATAAAAATAACACTTGCAGGTACAGGACGATGAAAAGCTTTAAAAACATATGGGACGCAACCGTTCTAAAATTATCCGAAAAAATCACGCCTAACGCAATGGATCTGTGGATTCGCCCCGCCGAACCTATAGGTTACGAAAATAACGCGGCCATAATTATGGTGGAATCTCCTTTCCAGCGCGATATAATAATGTCAAGATACAGGGACGATATAAGAGAAGCTCTTCTGGCCGTTTCGGGAATAGATATGGACGTTAACGCCATAACCCAGGAAGAAAGAAATTCCCAAAAGGCCCACGTTCAGAAATCGGCGGAATACAAGGTAGATACAAAATTACATAATATAGAAGAAAATCTTACCTCTGAATACACCTTTGATAACTTTATCGTAGGAGATTCTAACCGCCACGCCCATGCAGCCTGCTATGCAGTTGCAAAAAACCCTGCTTTTCTTTACAATCCTCTTTTCCTATACGGAAATACGGGTCTTGGTAAAACCCACCTTTTAAACGCAATTAAAAACGAAATACGTAAGCTTTATCCCGGCTATAGAGTTGTGTACGTAAGCTGCGAAGAATTTACAAACGATTTTATAGAGCACCTTAAAAATAAAACCACCGCAGAATTTAAAGAAAAGTACCGCACTGCAGACGTTCTTCTAATAGACGATATACAGTTTATTTCGGGTAAGGATCAAACTCAGACCGAATTTTTCCACACCTTCAACGCCCTTTACGAGGATAAAAAGCAAATTATTATTGCTTCCGACCGTCCTCCCAAGGAAATACCCCAGCTTGAAGAAAGACTCCGTTCACGTTTCGAATCTGGACTTATGACGGATATTATCGTTCCCGAATATGAACTTAAAGTAGCTGTACTTAAACAGAAAGCCGCATCCTATTCCATAACCATACCTGATGACGTTATTTTCTTTATAGCATCGAAAATAAAAAATAACATAAGACAGCTCGACGGAGTTGTTAAAAAGATAAAAGCCTTCCAGCTTGTATCCGATACAACTCCAAACATAGCCCTTGCTCAGAGTGCCATAAGGGATATAACCAACGAAAACGAGCCTCTTCCAGTACTTCTTGATAAAATACTTCTTGCAGTATCCAGAGATTTTAACGTTACTCCCGAAGATATAAAGAGCTCAAAAAGACAGGAAAATATCGTTACAGCCCGTCAGGTTGCAATGTACATAATAAGGGATATGACAGCAATGTCATTGCCCGATATCGGAATGGAGTTTAACGGCAGAGACCACTCCACGGTACATCATGCCGTATATAAAATAGAGGGTAAGATGAAGGAGACCGCTTCCTTCGCCACACGTATCAACAACATAATAAATGAGATAAAAAACAATTAATTTCGACTTTTCAACGCCCTTTCAACAGGCAGATTTTGAAAGTTAAGAGTTTTCAACCAAGTTATCAAAATTAAAAATCATTTTAACGTTGATATTTTACCTTCAAAAACTCACTTGTGGAATAGACAGAAACGTCAAAAAGTTATCCACAAAATAAAAATATAAAAAACCCATATAAAACCACACTAAAAAATACTTATCAAACGTTTTAACACATCCTACTACGACTACTAAAATAAATAAAATATATTTTTTGTATATTAAATAGTCGAGGGACCGTACAAACAAAACGAGAAAGGGAATAACTATGAAATTCTCATGCGACAAAAGTATCTTAAGCGAAGCAGTAAGTAAGGTAGGTAAAATAGTTCCTTCAAAGGCTAACATACACGCCATCGAAGGCATTTATCTCCAGCTTTTTGACGACGGTATGCTTAAACTCACCGGATATGACTTTACCGTAGGTATTGAAACATATATCCAGACCGAGTATTCCGAGGCAGGCTCTATAATAGTAAACGCAAAGCTCTTTTCGGACATTCTTAATAATATACCTTCCGGAACTGTAACCGTTTCATCCACCGATAACGCTACGGTTAAGATATCTTGCGAAAATCTCGACTTTACCATCGTTTGTATGGAAGGCGACCTTTTCCCTAACGTTCCTCTGGTTGAAAAGGACGATCAGCTTATTATCAAGCAGGGTGATCTTTGCGAACTTATCAAAAAAACCTCTGCTACCATTATTCAGAGTGACATCACACCTATTCTTAAAGGTATACTTGTAAAGGTTGACAGCGAAGGTCTTGTGTTCGTTTCAAGTGACACGTTCAGACTTTCCGTTTGCCGTCACGACGGTGAGTTTACCAATAAGAAGGGTAATGATATAAACAGCGTTGTTCCCGGCAGAGCTTTTGTTGAACTTCTCAAGCTATTTGATTCTTCAAAGAACGAAGAGGACGTAACCATCTGCTTCTCCGAAAACCACTGTTCTTTTGAAACAGCAGATTTCAGAATGATAACCTCTCTTATCAAGGGAGAATTCGTTAACTATAAAAAGATAACACCCGTACAGTATAAGAACACTGTTAAAATAAGAGTTGAAGACCTTGCTTCTGCGGTTTCCAGAGCTTCTCTTCTTCTCTCAAACGAAAAACTTGCAACACCCATCCGATTCGGATTTGAGTTTGACCACGTTATTATTTCTCTTTTCAAGGATAACGGTCACAGATATACCGACGAAATAGGAATTGAGCTTAACGGCGAAAACTTCGAGATAGGCTTTAACAATAAGCATCTTCTCGGTATTCTCTCCTGCATCTCCGAAGAGTACATTTATATGAATACCAACAGCCCTCTTTCTCCTGCTTGCATTACTTCAGTAGAAGGAGATAACTACTATTATCTTATCTCTCCCATGCGTATAACCGCAAAGCCCGGCTCGGTCCAGTAAAAGTATGAAAGCTGAAAAGATAGGCTTTAAAAATTACAGAAATCTCGTAGATGATGAGATAGAGCTTTCCGAAGGAGTAAATATATTTACGGGTCAGAACGCTCAGGGTAAAACTAATATCCTTGAAGGTATATGGCTCTTTTCGTCCTGCAGATCCTTCAGAGGGTCGGATGATAAAGACTTTATAAACACTGAAAAGGATTTTTGTGAGCTGAATGCAGCATTTACAAAAAACGAAAGAACTAACGAAGCCAGAATAAAAATATCGAGAGGTAAAAGAAAAGAGCTTTACCGAAACGATGCAAAAGTAAAACCCGCAGAGCTTGTGGGAAGATTCAATACAGTTTTATTTTTCCCCGAGCAGCTTTTCTTGGTAAAGGGAGCGCCCGAGCAAAGAAGAAAGTTTTTGGATTTTGCCATTTCTCAGCTTAAACCCAGGTATCTTGAGTATTCGGCTGAGTATGCAAAGCTTTTGGCTCAGAAGAATCATATCCTTAAAAACGGCAGACCCGATATGCTTTCCACCATCGAACAGTGGAATGCAGGACTTGCAAAAACGGGAGCTTATATATCCTTTATGCGTAAGTCCTACCTTGACAGGATTTTCCCATATGCTCAAAGGGTAAGCGGGGAAATCTCCGGCGGTAAAGAGGAGCTTTCTCTTTCCTTTATTCCTTCCGGATTTAGGGAAGGGGAGTTTTGCGACAATCTGTCCGATATTGAAGAAATTATCTTTAATAAGATGAATTCGTTGACGGATGAGGAGATAGCTGCAAAACATTCTCTCGTAGGTTGTCATAGGGATGATTTTGTAATAGGTCTTAACGGAATGCCCGCAAAGACTTTCGCATCCCAGGGTCAGCAACGTTCCTGCGTTATAGCTCTTAAGAGCGCTGAGGCGGAGTTTATAAAGGATACGGTGGGTGAATATCCCGTAATGCTTTTTGACGACGTTTTCTCAGAGCTTGACAGTATGAGAAAAAAATATATTCTCAACCACATTAAGGACAAGCAGGTCATAGTTACCTGCTGTGAACCCATTGACGGTCTTTCCGACGGTGAGGCCTCTGTTTTCACAGTAGATAACGGAAGGGTGAAAAAAGAATGTATATAAACATAGGTTCAAACGTTATGATTCTTCGAAAAAACATAACGGCTGTGTTTGATATTGAAACCACTACCGGTTCCGAGATAACGAGAGAGTTTCTTGGAAAATCCTCAAAAAGATATGAGGTCGTTTCGGTGACGGAAGACCTTCCGAGAGCAATGATACTATATTGTGAAAAAGGTAAAAACACTCTTTACGTCACTGATCTTTCGGCAGCAGCCATTAAGAGAAGATCTTCTGACAAAGATAACATATTTTAAGATAAACCTTCATTAAGAAAGGAAATAAAGACAGTGAGTAATATCAGCGGCGGCAAATACGACGAAAGCCAAATACAAGTCCTTGAAGGCCTTGAAGCTGTAAGAAAAAGACCGGGTATGTATATCGGTTCCACTTCGGTAAAGGGTCTGGACCATCTTGTTTACGAAATCGTTGATAACGCCATCGACGAAGCTCTTGCAGGATACTGTAAGAACATTAACGTAATAATTGAAAAGGGCAACGTTGTAACGGTTTCTGACGACGGCCGAGGTATACCCGTAGGTATCCATCCAAAAATGGGAATATCCACCCTTGAGGTCGTTTATACCGTACTTCATGCAGGCGGTAAATTCGGCGGCGACGGATATAAGGTTTCGGGCGGTCTTCACGGCGTTGGTGCGTCGGTAGTTAACGCTCTTTCCGAGTGGCTTGAAGTAACCGTACATGACGGTAAGGACGTTTGGTTCCAGCATTATGACAGAGGTATTCCTCAGGAACCCGTTAAAAAAATAGGAACCACCGACAAAACCGGAACTACCTGCCGTTTCTATCCCGATAAGTTAATATTTGAAACTCTTGAATTTGAATTTAAATCCCTTCTCGAAAGATTAAGAGAACAGGCATTCCTCAGCGGCGGTGTTCATATTATTCTTACCGACGCAAGAGGAGAAGAGCCTGTAGTTCAGGACCTTCTTTTCGAGGGCGGTATCAAGAGCTACGTTGAGTTTATAAATAAAGAATTCCAGACCACAGGAATCCACGATATTATATACTGTTCTCAGGAAAACGAGGATAATTCCGCCGAGATAGCTATTCAGTATACTACCTCTTATCAGGAAAGACTTTATTCCTACGCAAATAACATAAGAACCGTTGACGGCGGTACCCACGATACCGGTTTTAAGACCGCTTTGAGAAACGTTCTTAACGATTATGCCCGTAAGTATAAGATTCTTCGTGAGAAGGACGACGACTTAGCAGGTGAGGACGTTAGAGAAGGTCTTACCGCAGTTATCAGCGTTAAGCTCACCGAGCCTCAGTTTGAAGGTCAGACAAAGACCAAGCTCGGTAACAGTGAAATGAGAGGTGTGGTAAGCAATCTTATTAAGGACAAGTTTGCTACCTTCCTTGAAGAAAATCCCGCAATAGCACGTACTATTATAAATAAGGCAATTATGGCTCAGCGCGGCAGAGAGGCTGCAAGAAAGGCAAGAGAGGATACGAGAAGAAACTCCGCCCTTAATTCCGGCCAGATGCCCGATAAGCTCCGCGACTGTAACGAAAGAGATCCCGCCCTTACCGAAATATACATCGTCGAGGGTGACTCTGCAGGCGGTTCCGCTACTCAGGGTCGTGACTCAAGATTCCAGGCAATTCTTCCTCTTTGGGGTAAGATGCTCAACGTTGAAAAGGCAAGAGCAGATAAAATATACGGTAACGATAAGCTCTCTCCCGTTATTACCGCTTTGGGTACGGGTCTTGGAGATGATTTCAACGTTGAAAAGCTTCGTTATCATAAAGTAGTAATTATGGCGGACGCCGACGTTGACGGTGCTCACATAAGAACCCTTCTTCTCACATTCTTCTTCCGCTTTATGCGTCCTCTTATTGAAGGCGGCTACGTTTATTCCGCCGTTCCTCCTCTTTATAAGCTTAAGAGAGGTAAGACTGTAAGAGTTGCTTACAGCGATGAAGAAAGAGATGCAGTCAGCGCAGAAATGAGAGAAGGCAATCCCAATATCAAGATAGATATTCAGCGATTTAAAGGTCTTGGTGAAATGGACCCCGAAGAACTTTGGGAAACCACCATGGACCCTGAAAAGAGAACTCTCCGCCGTATAGAGCTTGAAGATGCCGAAGCGGCTGACAGAATATTCACCGTCCTTATGGGCGAAGAGGTTGAACCTCGTCGTGAATATATAGAAGAAAATGCAAAATATGCAGTTAATCTGGACTATTAAGGGGTGATACATTATGGCTAAAAAGAGAAAAAACATAGATTATAAACCCGAGGACATAATGTTTCCCGAGCAGGTAATAACCTCCTCCGAGCTTGTCCAGGAAATGAAGACCAGCTATATTGAGTACGCAATGTCTGTTATAGTAAGCCGTGCTTTGCCCGACGTACGCGACGGTCTTAAACCCGTTCACAGAAGAATACTTTACGCAATGTACGAGGACGGACTTACCCACGATAAGCCTGTTAAAAAGTGTGCTACTGCTGTAGGTAACGTTCTCGGTAGATATCATCCCCACGGTGACGCATCGGTTTATGATGCCTTGGTAAGACTTGCCCAGGACTTCTCTATGCGTTATCCCCTTATCGCCGGTCACGGTAACTTCGGTTCCGTGGACGGTGACCCCCCTGCACCATACCGATACACCGAGGCAAGAATGAGCAAAATGGCTGATGAAATGCTTGAGGATATCGAAAAAGACACCGTTGATTGGGATCCTAACTTTGACGAAAGCCGTAAAGAACCCCGCGTTCTTCCCAGCCGCTTCCCCAACCTTTTGGTAAACGGTTCTTCAGGTATTGCGGTTGGTATGGCTACTAATATACCCCCTCACAATCTCCGTGAGGTAATAAACGCTACTATAACCGTTCTTGATAATCCCGACACCACCATGGACGAGCTTCTCAACTGCGTTCAAGGTCCCGACTTCCCCACCAAGGGTATAATTATGGGCAGAAGAGGCATAAGAGCCGCTTACGCTACCGGTAAGGGACACATCACCGTAAGAGCAAGAACCGAGTTTGAAGAGTACGGTAAAGACAGGGTAAGAATAATCGTTACCGAGCTTCCTTATCAGGTCAACAAGCGTATGCTTGTAAAGAGCATCGCCGACCAGGTTCGTGAAAAGCGTCTTGACGGTATTTCCGACCTTCGTGAAGAATCCGACAGAAACGGTATGCGTGTTGTTATTGAACTTAAGAAGGATGCAAATCCCCAGGTAGTTCTTAACAAGCTTTATAAACAGACTCAGATGCAGATAACCTTCGCGGTTAATATGCTTGCCTTGGTAAACAATCAGTCACAGCCCAAGGTACTGACTCTTCGCGAAATAATTGATGAGTATATTGCTTATCAGAAAGAAATAATCACCAGAAGAACCAGATTTGATTTAAGAAAAGCTCAGGAAAGAGCTCATCTTATTGAAGGTCTGCTTATTGCCCAGGCAAATATCGACGAGGTAATTCGTATAATCCGTAATTCCTACGATAACGCTAAGGAAAACCTTATGGAGAGATTCAGTCTTTCCGAGGTTCAGGCATCCGCTATTCTGGAAATGCGTCTTAAGGCTCTCCAGGGTCTTGAAGAAGAAAAGCTTAACGCCGAATATAAGGCTCTTGAAGAAAAAATCAAGTATTTCAATGAGATTCTTGCTTCCGAAGAGCTTCTTAAGAAGGTTCTCCGCGACGAGCTTACCGAAATATGCGACAGATTCGGCGACGAAAGAGTTACTGAAATTCAGGACGTTGAGGACGAAATTGACATTGAAGATCTTATTGAAGAAAAGACCTGTGTATATACCTTTACTTCCCACGGTTACATCAAGCGTCAGCCCGAGGAACTCTATAAGGTACAGCGTAGAGGCGGTATAGGCGTTACGGCTATGAGCACCAAGGAAGAGGACGTAACCTCTGAAATGTTTACAGGCTCTACCCACAACACTATTCTCTTCTTTACCTCAAGAGGACGCATGTTCAGAAAGAAGGGCTACGAGATTCCCGAAAGCTCACGTCAGGCAAGAGGTATGAACATAGTTAACCTTCTCCAGCTTGACCCCGAAGAAAGAGTTACCACAATGATTCCTCTTGAAGAGTACGACGAGGAACTTGTACTCAACTTCGTTACCAAGCAGGGCGTTGCCAAGAGATGTAAGCTTGAAGCATTCAAGCATCTTCGTAACCGCGGCATAATTGCTATGGGTCTGAAGGATGACGACGAGCTTATTTCCGTTATGATAACCGACGGTGAGCAGGATATAATCGTTGCTTCCCACAAGGGTATGGTTATAAGATATAACGAAAATGATATGAACTTCAAGAAGGGCAGAAACGCAGGCGGCGTAAGAGCTATCAGACTTGCTGATGACGATTACGTTGTAGGCGCGGTAGTTGCCAATGAAGAAAAGACTATCCTTACAGTTACCGAAAACGGCTACGGTAAGAGAACTCCTACATCCGGCTTTAACGTACAGCGCAGAGGCGGTCGTGGCGTAAGAGGTCATAAGATAAGCGAAAAGACTGGACTTCTTGCAGGTATTAAGGCCGTTAGCGAAGAAGAGGACGTAGTAGTTATCTCTTCCGAAGGCATACTTATAAGAATCAGAATTTCCGATATCCCCGTTTACGGAAGAACCTCCGGCGGCGTAAGGATAATGAGATTCAGAGGCGACGATAAGGTTACCACCATCGCCGCACTTCCTTCCTCTGAAGACGAGGAGACCCAGAAGCTTGAGCTTGATGCCGAGGATATGGCAGAAGCTGAAGAGGCTGCTGAGGAACCCGTAGTTGAGGAAGAAGTTCCTGCAGATGCCGAAGAATCAGATGAAGAATAAAATTGATATATAAAGAAGGACAAAAAAATGGACAACACACAAAAGACAATGGACAAGATCGTCGCCCTTTGCAAAGGCAGAGGATTTATCTTCCCCGGAAGTGAAATATACGGCGGTCTGGCAAACACCTGGGACTACGGCCCTCTCGGCGTAGAGCTTAAGAACAACGTTAAAAAAGCTTGGTGGAAAAAATTCGTTCAGGAAAATAAGTATAACGTAGGTCTTGATGCCGCAATACTTATGAACCCCCAGACCTGGGTTGCTTCCGGTCACCTTGCAGGATTTTCCGATCCTCTTATGGACTGCCGCGAGTGTCACGAAAGATTCCGTGCCGATAAAATGATAGAAGACTGGTGCGCAGAAAATAATTTTGAGCTTCCCAAGCCCATCGACGCATTTTCTCATGCAGAAATGAAGGAATTTGTTGAAGAACACAATATTCCCTGTCCCACCTGTAAGAAGCATAACTTTACCGACATCCGTCAGTTCAACCTTATGTTCAAGACCTTCCAGGGCGTTACCGAAGATGCAAAGAATACCGTTTATCTCCGTCCCGAAACTGCACAGGGTATCTTTACCAACTTTGTAAACGTTCAGAGAACTTCCAGAAAGAAGGTTCCTTTCGGTATTGCTCAGGTAGGTAAATCCTTCCGTAACGAAATCACTCCCGGTAACTTTATTTTCCGCGTACGTGAGTTTGAACAGATGGAGCTTGAATTCTTCTGCAAGCCCGGTACCGACCTTGAATGGTTTGACTACTGGAGAACCTTCTGCAAGAACTGGCTTCTTGCCATCGGTCTTAAGGAAGAGAACATTCGTCTTCGTGACCACGATCCCGAAGAGCTTTGCTTCTATTCCAAGGCTACTAC
>JAZSCR010000241.1:0-6826 GCA_045530715.1 Eubacteriales bacterium | reverse complement strand
TGGTTTTACCGCATCCGGATTCTCCAACAAGTCCAAAAGCTTCGCCTTTTTTTACCTCAAAGCTTACGTCATCGACAGCTTTGAGATCATTTCTTCCTAAGCGGAAATATTGGCAAAGATGGTCTACTTTTAACAATACTTCGTTATTATTCTCCATAGTTGCCACCTCTTTCTTTCATTCGTTTGATACGTTCTGTAATTATCTTGGGGACCTCTACCTTGGGAGCATCGGGATGGAGCAACCAGGTTGCAGCAAAATGCGTGGGAGAAACCTCATACATGGGAGGCTGCATTTCAAAGTCGATCTCCATTGCGTACTTGTTTCTATCCGCAAAAGCATCGCCCACAGGGGGATATATCATATTGGGGGGAGTACCGGGAATAGCGTCAAGCTTTTCGTTGGTATCAAGGTCAGGCATGGAGGAAAGAAGTGCCCAGGTATAAGGATGCTGAGGATCATAGAATACCTCGTTTGCAGTACCGTACTCAACTATCTTACCTGCATACATAACAGCGATTCTATCCGCCATATTTGCAACGACACCAAGGTCGTGGGTAATGAATATGATGGAGAGATTACGTTCAAGCTTTAATTTATTTATGAGCTCAAGGATCTGAGCCTGAATAGTAACGTCAAGAGCTGTGGTAGGCTCGTCACAGATGAGAATGTCGGGGTTTGCGGAAAGGGCAATAGCTATAACTATACGCTGACGCATACCGCCTGAGAACTCAAAGGGATACTGTCTGAAACGCATTCTTGCTTCAGGAATACCAACCTCTTCCATGAGCTTGATAGCCTTTTCCTTTGCGATACGCTTGGTAAGGGTATAAACTACCTGGGAAGCCTTTTCCTTAAGATAGTCTATTATCTCTATACAACGCTTATCAAGGTCAATGCTATCGGCATTATCAACGTCTGCCTGGAACTTATTAATTACTCTGGAAAGGACGGAAACGATTATTTCGATCTGAGCGTCAAGTGCTACAACAGACTTGGGCACTACCTGCCAATCGACGGTCTTGCCCTTTGCGACAAGGGCTTCTCTCTTTGCGGTCTGACGTGCAAAGCGAGCCTCTTCTTTGGGGTTATTCTTAACGTAGAAGAAGTACTTCTCTACTTCCCTATCAAGGGCTCCGCCAAAGGTATAAGCTACGTTATCCTTGATAACGGCAAGAGGATCGATTGCTGAAACAACGCTCTTATTAACGTTCTTGCAAAGTGCAGTAGCATCCTGTGCAGTAAAATTACCGGCCTTGAAGAACTCAACGGCATTTTTCAGATCGTTGATTGCATTCTTTTTGTTTTCCAGGGTTTTATCCATAGAATACTGAACTGCAATCTTTTCCATACTGATGAAGGACTCCATAAAGTCTTCGGTAAGGAACTTATACGCAAGCTCATTAGCCTCTTCAACAGGCATCTGGCTGAGATCTTCATTAGGATTCTTGTATACGTAGTAACCTATTCTGAAGAAGTTATACAGAGGCTGGGCAAGCATCTCTTCCGCAGTCTTCATAATAGCTTCCAGAACCTCAACGGTTTCTGCTGAAGCTTCCTTCTGGGCAGCGGTTGACCTGACTACTTTCTTGATCGCATCACCAACTGTTATCTTTGCTTTTTCAGTCTTCTTAACGCCACTTAAAGCGGTAACATGATCCTTCAAAGCTTCGGTATAGTTGGAAACGAAATATTTGTCGTTGATGGACTTAAGATGATTTTCAATCAAATTAAGAGAGGAAACAACGTCTACCTTCTGCTTCTTTTCGGTAAGGAAGAGAAGGTCCTTGATTATGGCGATCATTTCTTCAGCTGCAGTACGGGAAGCATTGTAGCTGTTCTCAAGCTTGATTGCCTGGATATTGAATTCGTCAAAGGTCTTGATGAATTTATCAACGTCTCCAACGGAAATAGTTGCATACTTATTTTCGCTGAGCGCTTTTTTGGCCGTATCCGACAAAATAGCAAGGGTCTTATTGAAGGTTACGCGACCTTCCTTGCGGTTTGCCTTATTTTTAAGGAGCATAGCTTCGGTAATCTGTTTACCGATACGCATAATGGGGTTAAGGGAGGACAGAGGATCCTGGAATATCATAGCGATCTTGTCGCCGCGAAGCTTATGCATTTCCTCTTCGGGAATACGGAGAAGATCCTGGCCGTCGTAAAGTATTTCGCCGCCCTCGTGAATAGCGTTTACGGCAGAAATACCCATAATGCACTTGGAGGTAACAGACTTACCAGAGCCGGACTCGCCAACAATGGCAAGAGTTTCACCCTTATAAAGGTCAAAGGAGATATCGCGTACCGCCTGAACCTTACCTGCGTCAGTACGGAAGGAGACCTTAAGATTATTTACTGATAATTTAACTTCTTTATTCATGATTACTCCTCCGATCCTCTGAGTGACGGATTGAACGCATCGCGCAAACCGTTACCGAACAAGTTAAAGCTGAGCATTAAGAGAACCAGGAACAGACAGGGGAAGAGTGCAACGTAGCCTGCACCTGAAATGATTGCCTGCTGACCGCCCGCAATAAGAGTACCGACAGAGGTGATGTTACCTGCTTCAAGGTTAATGATGCCCAGGTAAGAAAGACTGGTTTCGGAGTATATCATTGAGGGGATAACCAACGCAACGCTGGTTACGATGGTACCGAGACCGTTGGGGAAGATATGCTTGAACATAATTCTTGCATCGCTTGCGCCAAGGGTTCTTGCAGCCAGAACATATTCCTGATTCTTGAAACGGTAGAACTGCATACGGGTCCTTCCCGCCATGCCTATCCATCCTGTTAAGAAGAAGGAAATGAACAATACTATTACCTGGCTGGTCGATCCCATATGATACTTAAGAAGCGTAATAACTATCATGGAAGGTACGGAGCCGAGGATTTCGGCAAATCTTTCCATAGCAAGGTCGATCTTACCGCCAAAGTAACCGGAGTTCGAGCCCCAGATAACGCCTACGATGAAGTTTGCGGCAGCAACTATGGTTGCGAAGATGAAGGAAAATCTTGCGCCGTATGCAAGACAAGCAAAGATGTCCTTACCTGTCTGGGTAGTACCGAAAAGGAAGAGAGGCTCGGTGATGCCGTCATTCTTTATCTGAGTATGAGTGTAGATATAGTATTCATAATATTCGGCTCTTACTTCAATACCGCCGTCTACACGTCTACCGTAAGCATAATAATAGGTCTTACCGTTTTCCTGTATACCGTCCTCCCCTTCTATTCTTGAGGAGTTGTATTCAGGTATAATGCTGTTAGTAGAGCCGGCCTCGTATCTCCAGTAATTGGGAACGATATTACCATCCTTGTCCAGCTTAGGACGGAGGATAGAGGCCTTGAGGTTTTCTACCTCGTAATAGATGTTTGCATCATATTTGTTCTTTTCAAGAGTAGGTCTCTCAGACGTCTTAACAATAGGATAAAGTATCTGTCTGCCGGTTTCGTTCTGATATCTTTGAATATCGTTAAATTCTTCCTGTGAGATGATCTTATACTTACCAAAGCCTACGCCGTAATAGGTATCGTAGCGATAGCTATAATTGGAACCGTCTTCACTTACGGTATACTCACCGCGCTTGATTACCTCTCTGCCCGTTTCCTGTGCAAGAGCAAGGTCCTTGAGGTAACCGATATAGTTGGTATTTTTTACCTTACAGCCATCCCAGAAATCAATGCCGTTATCGGCAAAAATATGCACCTTGGGAGTTACGTAAGCATATACCATATCGTAATATGCGGGATTGAAGGGGGTGAAAAAGGGAGCAATAATGGCGAAAAGCACCAGAATTGCAATTACAACAGCGGCGACAACCGCGCCCTTATTCTTGCTGAAGCGACGGAAAGCACCCTGAAAATAGCTTACGGGCTTGGTATCAAACTTTTTATCGTGAGCAAGGTCAGTTCGTGTGGCAAACTGAAACTTCTCAGCAGGGATATTATCATACTTGTTTACTGTTGCCATAACTTACTTCGCCCCCATTCTGATTCTGGGATCAATAAATCCGTAGCTTATGTCGATTACGATACCCGCAGTTAATCCGACCAAGGTATAGAAGCCGGACAGCAGCATAAAGAAGTCGTAATCCTGGAAGGTAATAGAGTTAAGGTAAAGTCCGCCAACGCCGTTGATGGCGAACATTTTCTCAATGATAAGAGAACCGGAAAGAACCGAAACAAATTCAGAGAGAATAGAGGGGAATATAACTACCATGGAGTTTCTCATGGCGTGGCGATAGATAGCCTGACTCTTGGTAAGACCCTTGGTTCTTGCCAGAAGCATAAATTCGCCCGTAAGTACCTCGGAAAGCTCCGCGCGGGTGTAACGGGCATAGCCTGCAATAGAACCCAGACAAAGAGCAAATACCGCGGGGATCATTGAACGGAAAACTTCCCAGGTAAAGTAATCGTCACTCGTTGACATCGTCAGAGGGAACCAACCCAGCTTAAAGCAGAATACGTACTGAAGCATAAGAGCCAATACGATGGAAGGAACGGAAATCAACAATATAATAATGATGTTGATAACCTGGTCCTGCCATTTATTCTTTTTGAGCGCAGCCAAAATACCCAGGCCGAGACCGATAGGTACGCCGATAAGGGTAGAATAAATATTGATCAATATCGTAGGCGGAAGGTGATTTACAAATACCTTCCATATATTCATATTGAGGTACTCACCGTAGGTGGTTACTATACCGAAGTCGCCCTTGGTGATTATTCTCTTGATATAGTTTCCGTACTGAAGAAGTATGGGAACTCTGTCGTAGGTCCAGACGCCGTTCTCACCCTCTTTGATGTTGGTGATCCAGCCTCTACCCTCAAGAGTCTTCATAACGATCTCGGGGTCCTGACCGGGAAGAGCGTTGGTGGGAATGGGCAAAAGCTTGATAAGCACGAAGCACATCGTGAATATGATGATGAACGTGAACAGCATCAAGCCCAAACGCTTGGTTACGTATTTAAACATGTACATAGGTATTTCTCCTCTGCCTTTGTTATATATATCAAACCTTCACATAAAGCTCCGAAGACTTTTTTGTCGGGGACTTATGTAAAGGCGATTACGCGCACATTCAAAATTCAACCCTTCGGTTGATATTACAAAGTCATTTCAGTAAAGCTTTACTGTTATTTTCGGATATAAAAATGCGGTTTGCTAACTTATAATAATATTGCCGACCTGTGCGGCTTGAAAAACTGAAGGTATAAAACAATGATAAACGAGCGGTGGGAGAAAGTAGTTTCGCCCACCGCCCCATTTTAGAATTTAATAAACTCTATAATTCGTTTCTGAAAATTATTCAGACTTCTGGTATTCAGCGGAGAGGTCGTTGTTGTTAGCAGCAACGAAGTCAGCCCATTCAGCATCGGTGTAGTTAACTTCGATGTATCTGAGACCGCCGAAGCCCATGAAGGTGTGTTCGTCTTCAGAGAAGTAAGAGAACTTAGCGCCGAGGAAGGATCCCCCGCCGTCAGCGATAAGCATTACGGAACGGGATTCCTTGATGGTAACTTCTTCAAGAGCAGAGAGGATCATAAGTCTTGCTTCAACAGGAGCATAGCCTTCAGCCCAGTTGTAGGTCTGAGCCTGATTTTCGGTTTCTGCGAGGCCGTTAAGGCAGAAGTACCAGTTCTGGATGCTCATGGTGATGGTCTCACCAGCGCCGGCATAATCGCCTTCAGGCATGGTAAGGGTCATGGGGATAGAAGAGGTATCCCAGTACATATGATAGTTAAGGGAGTCATCGGGGTTAACGAATGCGCCGATAATATCAAAGGGATTGAAAGCGTTACCGGAGAAGCCGTAACCGAAACCGATCTGAGTAGCGCCGGTACGGAATGCTTCAGCCCACTGAGCACCTGCAGATGCGTCGAATACAACGTCGATCTTGTCTTCAAGAGCAGTACCCTTGGTGAGTTCATCAAGAACGCCCTGGAGGTAATCAGCTCTGAATCTCTGCTTATCGGTATCGGAAGAAGAACCGTAAACGAGGGTGATGTTCTTGGTAGCATCGTAGCCATACTCTTCGGGGTTAGCAAGGAGGATGTCGATAGCAGCCTTCATCTTTTCCTTAGCAACTACGGGGTTGTAACCGGTAAGAGCTTCATAAGCGTCGTCGGTGGTGAGACCAACGAGGTCACCGGAGGTCCAGAGACCGTCAGCGCCCTGTTCGAAGCCGTAAGCGCGAAGGATACCTTCCTTAGCGATGGTAGCATTTCTGTACTGACCGCCGTCTTCGAGTTCAGGAGAGTTTTCAATGTCATAGTAGTAAGCAACGTTAAGCAGACCGAAGCAAGGAACTGCAGAACCGGGCCAGATCTTTTCAACGATGTCGCTTCTGTTAAGAGCGAGGTTGAATGCATGTCTGAATTCCTGGATAGCAAGAATACCGTTGTTGTTGCCGCTGTTCTTAAGAACATCGAGGTTGCTGTAAAGCTGCATACCGAAGGTACCGGTAGAGGTAGAAGTGAAGTAACCGTACTTGGAGTCAAGATACCCAGCTACGTTCACGGGCTGGAGGGAAGCATCATCGTAAGTACCGTTCAGGAAGCCCATCCACTTGGTAGCGAACTCTTCAACCTTACGGCAGTTGATAGCGGTGATGTTGTACTGGTTCTTGTACTGTTCCATACCCCAACCGTACCAGTTGTCGTTCTTAACGAGCTTGTAGTGAGAGCCAGCTTCGAATTCAACGAGCTTGTAGGGTCCCCAGCTTGCTGTTGTTTCGAGAGAAGAGTTGTAGTTGCTGGTCCAAAGTGTAGCACCTTCTGCAGGCTGCTTCTTGCACTTTTCATAGAGATCCTTCTTTACGAGGGGAAG
>JAZSCR010000127.1:0-16746 GCA_045530715.1 Eubacteriales bacterium | reverse complement strand
AAAACGTTACCGCGAAGAGTAATCTCACCGGTCATAGCAACGTCACCTCTGACCTTACGTCCGGTAAGTTCACTGATAAGAGCCAAAGCAATACCTATACCTGCAGAAGGTCCGTCTTTTGGAACAGCACCTTCAGGGAAGTGATAATGTACGTCTTTTTTCTTGTAAAATTCCTTATCAATACCGTACACATCTGCTATTGAACGTATATAGCTTACCGCGGTACGGGCAGATTCTTTCATAACGTCGCCCAGCATACCGGTAAGCTCTATCTTACCTGTGCCGTCAAATGCTTTTACTTCAAGCTGCATTATCTCTCCACCAACCGCTGTATAAGCAAGGCCATTTACAACGCCTATCTTATCACTTCTGTCGGTATCATCCTCTTTAAATTTACGAGGACCGAGATATTTTTCTATATTAGATGCAGTAACGGCTATTCTGCCGGTGACCTCATCACAAGCAACGGCCTTAGCTGCCTTTCGCATAACCGTAGCTATGCTCTTTTCAAGGTTTCTAACGCCAGCTTCCCTTGTATAGAACTTCAACATTGAATCAATAGCGGTATCTGAAATCCTTATCTTTGAAGAATTAAGGCCGTTTTTAGCCATCTGCTTACGGACAAGATATTTTTTAGCGATATTGAATTTTTCGGTAGCAGTATAAGAGGAAAGCTCAATAACGTCCATTCTGTCAAGAAGAGGTTCGGGAATATTTGATTCCACATTAGCAGTCGTTATAAACAGAACGTCACTCAAATCAAAGGGGAAATTAAGAAAATGATCCTTGAAGGTCTTATTCTGTTCAGGGTCAAGAACTTCAAGCAGGGCAGAGGTGGGGTCACCCTTATAGTCATTACCCAGCTTGTCTACTTCATCAAGCAAAATAACGGGATTCATTGTTTTTGAATGAATCATAGCTTCGATAATCTGACCGGGCATAGATGCTATATAGGTACGTCTATGGCCTCGAATTTCGCTTTCATCCTTTACACCGCCGAGTGCGATACGCTGAAAAGCTCTTCCGCAAGCTCGTGCAATAGACTCCGCGATTGAAGTTTTACCTACTCCCGGAGGGCCTACAAGACATATTATCTGGCCGGAGTTTTTACCTGTAAGCTTCTTTACAGCCAAGGTTTCAAGTATTCTGTCTTTAACCTTTTTAAGGCCGTAGTGGTCTTTTTCAAGTATTTTAGCGGCTTTATTAAGGTCTATGTTATCGTTGGTATATTTACCCCAAGGCAGGGAGAGAACAACATCAAGATAAGAGGTTATTACCGAAAATTCCTGGGAGCTTTCGGGAATAGAATAAAGCCTTGATACCTCGTCAAGCAGGTCTTCTTTAACATCCTTTGGAGCGGGGATAGCGCTGACAGAGTCATAATACTCAGATACTATATCATCGCCGCCATCATTGATTTCAGACTTAAGTTGACGTATCTGTTCACGGATAAAATGCTCCTTCTGCTCGGAAAGTAGCTGTCTTTTAACCTTATTAGCAAGAACCTCTCGGTGCTCATTTATACTGGTTTCATCCTTTAGTGCTGCAATAAGGGTTTCTGCTCTCTTTTCGGAATCAACCTCATTTAAAAGAACCAGCTTGGTTTCTTTTGCAATACCTGTATTATTAGCGATAAAGTCGGAAAGAACGCCAATATCCTTAGTCGCTTCGGCCTTCATAAGAATCTTTTTATCAAAAGTACCGTCGGTATCAGCATATGTACGGAGAGAATCTAATAGCATTCTTCTGTAAGCTTCGTACTTTGAGCCGGATAAACGGTCAAAAGGCTTCTCGTATACAGGTTCGGCTAAAATAAGGGGATAGCTTGCCCTGTCATTACTGAGAGTTCTTATTTTACGCATTCTGCATATACATTCAAAGGTTACAGTGCAGGTAAGATTGGATATTTTTGCAAACTGCTTTATATTTGCCAGCACACCCGTTTTTTCTTCGCTGTCATTTTCGGTTACAAGATAGACGTACTTATAGTTTGCTGCTATCTTTTGTATGATATCAGAATCGGAAACGTCTATAGATGCAACGTTTATTATCATGGAGGGGAAGGGGACAACGTCTTTGAGGGCGACCTTGTGAAGCTCCATAAAAAGCTCCCCGTTATTTTCGAATATGATTCTGTCTATGTAATCGTTTATGTTTTCTGTGATGTTAGACATAACTGTGCCTTTCAAACTTAATATGATTCGATTTTATTATTATACTATATAATATTAAAATAATACTTAATTACACCGCAAATTTTTGTAAAATCGATAGGTTTTATACCCTATACCAGCCCATTTTTACAAAAAACGTATCTGTAAAGATACACACCATTACAATGCAAAAACAACAGTATATACATGTAACGCCATATCACTTTACACACGAGAAGGAGCAACCTTGTGCGACAAATCGCAACACTTCACACCTAAAAATATCCGTTATTGTTCGGTTAATTTTCGTTTTATCGGTCTTGACAACTGCTCAATATTATGATAAAATGTACAGGTCAATGCGGGTATGGCGGAATTGGCAGACGCATAAGATTTAGGATCTTACGCCTTTCGGTGTGCAGGTTCGACCCCTGTTACCCGCACCAAAGAAAAATAATCCGAACCGATTTTTCCTTTTGGGAAGAGTGGTTCGGATTATTTATTTATCGAGTTTTTATAAGGATAGTATCAAGAAAACACCTCTATCTCCGAAAGTGTTATACCCGTATAATAGTGCTTCAATATTTCTTCATAATTATAACCCTGTTTTGCCAGCTGATTCGCTCCGTACTGACTCATCCCAACACCGTGCCCGTAGCCCTTAACCTTAAAAATAACATTCCCGTTTTCAAGCTCTATGGCAATATTACTGGACCGCAACCCGAATGCCATACGAAATTCGGTTCCAGTAAGAGTTTTTTTACCCACCGTTACCGTAATTATTCCACCGGCTCCCGACCTATTAATGTTTTCAATATTAAGAGTTGACTCACCAAATTTACACCCAAACTCCTTACTTAAGATATCTTTAAATTCCGCCACGGACACTACAACTTCAGACTTAAACCCGTCAGCAGAGGTATCATATACACTATCTACCTCTACAAGATAGGGAATGGCGTACCCCCAAACGTTTTCAGCAGATTCGGTTTTTCCTGAGGATATGCTAAAAAATACTGCATTAATAACATTGTCGCCGTAAAAGATTGCTTCATGTAGAGTATCGGCGACGGCAGCCTTTATTTTCAAATCGTATTTATCGTACCAGGCGTTTCCCCAGCGGGAGCGAGCGTTTTCCTCTGCCAGATAAGCCTTACAGTGTGCCGGGTCTGTACATATATCAGCGCCACAGTGTGCATCCTTCTTGAGGTCATAGTTATATAATTTCTGATATACGAGATATGTGTAGGCGGCTACGGACTGAGCCTTTAAAGCTTCGGGTTCGTATGTGGGTTGCATTTCTCCGCGCAATACACCGCAAAGATAAGTCTGTAGTTCAATATTCTCCACGATTCCTTTATCGTGAAGGTACACGGAAACGGTTTCATAAGGATATTCCGTATTATCACTGGTATCAGGATTCTGGGGAATAACCTCAAAATTGTCATCGGGCATGTCATCCTTTGGCAGCTGAGACATAGCCTCAACATCGGCTTTATATAGATTCTCACCCAGAACTTGAAGAAGTCTGTTTTCAAAGGATTTTACGCATATTACGGGAACTATAACAAGAATAAGTGTAACAGAAAGAAAAGTAAATATAAAATGCTTCACCAACCCACGTCCTTTTATTTTATTTTATTTTAAGCATATGCTATGTTTTGTCCCTTTAATACGCAATTTATGGTACAAATTTGTATAAAAAATTCTTTCTGACTTGACTAATCCTGTTTTTTGCGTTATACTATAAGATGTAGTGGAATAATTTATTTTTTTACACACGGAGAGCTAAATGGAAAACAGTAAGGTTAAGACTTCAAAGTCAAAAAATAACGATAGAAAACAAAAAAGAATGTCCAAGAGCGAAAAGGTAAAGAAGCATTACTTCCGCACCTTTTACTATTCGTTCTGTGTAGCTTTTATAGTATTCGGGTTAATTGCAATTGTTTTCTTTCTGTTCCGTCAAGACAAGAACATTTTTGGATTCAGTACCAAATACTATGAAGAAGCCGTAGCGTACGCTGAAGCAGGGAACCTCAAAAAAGCAGAAGAGACTCTGTATTCCTGTATAGAGTACGACCCCAATTATGCAGACGCAAGACTTATGCTTATTGATATACTTATTAATGAGAATAAATATGATGAAGCTCTTGAACTGGTACAGGAGAGTATTACTATTCACTCCCGTAACGAAAACTATTATATCCAGTATATAAAAGCTCTTACCGGACAGAACAAAATTGCAGAAGCTATGGACTTTATCGACGGCATATCTGCAAACTATATCGTTGTAAAGCTTTCCGAAAAGCGTCCTTCAAACTTTGTATCATCACCCAACCCGGGAACCTATGATACTCAATTAAATATTGTATTTGACACCAACGATAACTCCCAGATATATTACACATTGGACGGTTCAAAGCCAAATCTTAACAGTACTCAGTATAACGGAGAACCTATTGTTGTAACTTCCGGTACACAGACAATACGAGCCTTTGCTATAAACGGTGACGGCTTAATCTCCGACGAATATACTGCCACTTATAGAATTTACAAGAGTAACACTCCCTATATCTTCAAGGATGAAAAAGTTGAAAATATAGTCCGTTCACTTTTAGGAAAGGCAACGGGAACTATAGTATACGGCGACCTTGAAAAGATACTGACATTCTCAAACGTAATTAACGGAGCAACCATAGAGGGAAGCATATATAGCCTTGAAGACCTCTCCGCTATGGAAAACCTGTCTACAGTAGAACTTTATGGCGAAACTGAACTGACATCTCTACACGCACTCTCCACCCTTAAAAACGTAAAATCCATTACCCTCAAAGGTTGCGGAATAACCGATACCGCACTCCAAGACATCTCGTCAATGATTTGGCTTGAAGAGCTTAACGTTGCCGACAACTTCATATCAGACGTCGCGCCCATAACCTCTTTTATCAAATTAAAGAGCCTTAATTTAAGCGGAAACGTTATCAAGGATATTACAGATCTAACCGATTCGCTGAATAATCTGCAGACCCTTGACTTGTCGAAAAATATGTTGAGTGACCTTTCTCCTTTGGCAGGATTTGCCAAGCTGAAGTCCTTAAATTTATCCGAAAACCTCATAGAGGATATATCACCTCTATCATCCCTTTCTCTTTTGGGCGAGCTTGATATATCGCACAACTATGTAGATAAACTTGACGGCATCTCACGACTGCCTCAAATAACGACCCTTAACCTTGCAGGAACCAACATTGATAACCTCTCGAAAATATCGTCTTATACAAAGCTTATCAACTTAAATATAAGTGAAACCGTTATAGCAGATTTGAGTGCATTGAAAAATATTGACTCCCTGGCAACTCTTAACGTTTCCAATACGGGAATCAAGGATTTCTCAGCCCTTGAATCTACCAACATCAAAAACCTTACGGCTGCAAACAACAGTATTTCGAGCCTATTAACCATTGCAAAAATATCCACTCTCGAGGTGGTAGACCTGACAAACAATCTTGTTGTTGATTTGTCCCCTTTGGTAGCACTCACCAAACTCACGAACCTAAATATCCAAGGAAACTACCCCATGAATCTTTCCGTTCTTGAGAGCTGCATATCCCTTACAATGGTAAACTGCACCAACACTACCGTAAGCGCGTCAGACGTGAGCGCACTGGAAAGAAACGGCATTATTGTTATCAGAAACGTTGTTCAACCTATCGTTCCTGAAGAATAATATGGAGGACGAATATTATGTACTGTTGGTTTTGCGGAAAGCAAAATACTGACACGAGCAAGTTTTGTTATAATTGCGGAAAGCAGTTAGTACCCGAGGAAGCAGAAAATATTGTAGCAGATGAACCTATTATTGAAGAGGTTGCGTTATCCGAAGAAGGCGCTACGGCTGAAAAGGAGTCAATTTCTGTTTCTCAAAAAGCTGAACATCTCGAGACGCCTCTGGTTTCAGCCCATAACCCGCTTCCGCAAAAAACAAAATATGTTCACACTCTTGCGGATAAGGAAGCTACAGCTTCTTTCGTGCTCTCCATAATAGGAGTTCTGATGTTTTGGGGACTACCAATACACATATTAGGACTGATTTTGGGGATACGAGGAAGAAAAGCTGAAAAGAGAAGAGCACTATCCCTTGTTGGTATAGGCATCACGCTTTTTAGTATGGCCATCTTTGTTGTACTTACCGTATTTGTTATAACAAACTATGAAATGATAATTAATTCAGACTTTTTCGCTACCGTGTACTACTCTTTGTTTTAATACCACAAAAAATATAGCAAAATCTCCCCAACCCGTTATAGGGTAGGGGAGATAGTTTTTTATTTAAAAACTTAATCAAAGTATACCGTTTCACCGGTCTTTGCAGACGTATATATTGCTTCAAGAATCTGGCTTACTACCAATGCCTGTTCGGGAAGAACGCAAGGATCAGTATCGTTACGGATACAGTCGATCCACTGTCTTGCTTCAAGATATGCAGGGTTGCTGCTCTTCAAACCGTTATAGAATTCAACGCCCTTGGTTTTCATACTGTATTTTTCCATATAGAGCTTGGAATTTTGCTCACCGTTAAATCTCATTCCATCTTCAAAGTCAACGCCGCCCTCGGTACCTGCCAAAATGCACATTGCTTCTTTATTATCAGCAATATTAAGCGCCCAGCTGGACTCAATTATAACGGTTGCGCCATTCTTCATCTTTACAAAGCCAAATGCGGAATCTTCAACCGTAAATTCTTTGGGATCCCAAGGTCCGGAGGAGTTAGCCGCTTTTTCTCTCTTGCTCAGCTGATGGTGAACGTTACCTACTACGCTATGTACCTCATAGTTATTCATAGCCCAAAGAGTAAGGTCAAGAGAATGGGTACCGATATCGATAAGGGGACCGCCGCCCTGTTCTTCTTCATTCATAAAAACGCCCCAGCAGGGAACACCGCGTCTTCTTAAGGCGAGAGCCTTTGCGTAGTA
Source organism: Eubacteriales bacterium (assembly GCA_045530715.1). GTDB lineage: Bacteria > Bacillota > Clostridia > Oscillospirales > UBA644 > JAZQLP01. The sequence continues at coordinate 9,620 of JAZSCR010000127.1, read as the reverse complement.
TATTTCACCAAGTTTGCCCTCGTCACACACCTGCTTAAGGAATTTAATTTCCTTACGCTGTCTGTTCTGATAACCGATAGTTAGCTTTTTACCGGTTCTTTTTGCAGCTTCAAGCATAGCTTCAGCTTCTGCAGCAGTCTTAGCCATAGGCTTTTCACACATAACGTGCTTACCTGCTTCTAAAGCAGCAATAGATATGGGAGCGTGATGCTTGTTAGGGGTACAAACGTGCACAACGTCAATCTCAGGATTATCGTTGAGTAAATCGTGATAATCAGCATACACCTTCGCATCGGGAGTGCCAAAGTTTTCCTTTGCTTCCTGGGCTCTTTCTATTATAACGTCGCAGAAAGCCACCATTTCCACGTCGCCCAACTTAGTAAGGCTGGGCATATGTTTTGCGTTGGCAATACTTCCGCAACCAACGATACCAATCTTCAATTTCTTATCCATAATAATCTCCAATCATGGTTGATTCTATAGAAAATATTTTATCAAATTAATTCTAATATGTCAATAAATTTAAGCATAAAACAGATAAAATTAACAAATATTTGAGAAATTACTCTCCTTCTGCTTGACAGTAGCCAAATAAACGTATATAATTAATTATAATAATATTAGATATAATATCGTATACTACGGAGGCTACACCATGGCAGAGGGACACAGAAAAAGATTAAGAGAAAAGTTCCTAAAAGTGGGTATAAGAGGATTAACAACCGAAGAGGTTCTCGAGAATTTACTGACTTATTGTATCCCGAGAAAAGACACTGCTGAAATAGCAAGAACGCTGCTTAACAGATTCGGCTCTATCAAAAAGATTATGTACGCCGACTACGAACAGCTTTTAAACGTTCCCGGTCTTGGTCCTACTTCCGTAGAAACACTGTACTTTCTGATGCAGTTTATGACCAAGTACGATTTTAAAGAAGAAATTGCAAGATATTTCAAAACCACAAAAGATAAAGGATATTATCTTATTGCAAAATACGGCCTTATAAAACACGAACAGCTAATTGCAATGTACTTTGATAAGGATGAGCGCCTAATAGACGATATCGTTATTTGCTCCGGGGATTTAAAGTACGTACCTATAGACGTTCCCAGAATAAAAAAAGAGTACAAGAGATGTCACGCAGACCATATGGTACTTGCACACAATCACCCTTCGGGACTTGCCCTGCCTTCAACATTGGATATGATAAATACAGCAAGAATGATGGCAGATTTTAAAAGAGAGCGAATGATTTTTTCAGACCACATAATATTTGAGCCTGCGGACTTCGTATCATTCAAAGACAGCGGGCTCCTGGAACAATGTCTGGCAATGCAGATATAAATACTGAAAGACGGTTTTTATGGGTAAATTCATATTGAACTCCGAATATAAGCCATCCGGAGATCAGCCTAAAGCCATAGATAGGCTGGTTAAAGGCTTGGAGCAGGGGATGAATAAACAAACACTGCTTGGCGTAACCGGAAGTGGTAAAACCTTTACCATGGCTAATATAATAGAAAAAGTCCAACGTCCCACATTGGTTTTGGCCCACAATAAGACGTTGGCTGCACAGTTATGCAACGAATTTAAAGAGCTTTTTCCCGAAAATGCCGTAGAATTTTTCGTGTCCTATTACGATTATTATCAGCCTGAGGCATACCTTCCGGGCAAAGACGTATATATAGAAAAAGACTCTTCCATTAATGATGAAATAGACCGTCTACGCCACTCGGCGACATCGGCCTTGTTTGAAAGGCGAGACGTTATAATCGTATCAAGCGTGTCTTGTATATATACCTTGGGCGATCCTGCATCCTACAGTAAAATGATAGTTTCGCTTCGCGTAGGCCAGATAAAAGACAGAGATGAAGTTATTGATGAACTGGTAAATATACGCTACGCAAGAAACGACTTTGACGTTGCCAGAGGCCTTTTCAGAGTCAAAGGCGACGTTATTGAAATATTCCCCGCGTCCGAAGAAAATGCACTGTACAGAATACAGTTTTTCGACGACGAGATAGAAAAAATAACAAAGATAAACCCCATCACCGGAGAGGTTCTCCAGCGAATGGATTACGTTGCTATATTCCCAACATCTCACCACGTAGCAGACGAAGAGCATCTGAAAAAAGCTGTGGACGAGATACTTAGAGAAATGGATGAACGTATTGATTGGTTTGAGTCACAGCATAAACTGATTGAGGCACAACGTATTAAGGAACGCACACTGTACGACGTTGAATGCCTCCGACAGTTGGGTTACTGTAGCGGTGTAGAAAACTACTCACGAGTCATTGCCGGACGAGCTCCCGGCTCCACCCCTTATACTTTGCTGGATTATTTTCCCAAAGATTATCTACTCTTTGTAGACGAAAGCCACGTAACATTGCCTCAGGTACGAGGTATGAGCGGGGGAGACAGAGCAAGGAAACAAAACCTGGTAGACTATGGGTTCAGACTGCCTTCGGCATACGATAACCGTCCTCTTTATTTTGATGAATTTTCATCAAAGATAAATCAGGTAATATACGTGTCCGCCACACCCGGAGAATACGAAAAAAACAACTCTGAGCAGGTTGTAGAGCAAATTATAAGACCTACGGGCCTGGTGGATCCTCAAATAACGGTAAAACCCACTGAAAATCAAATAGACGACCTTATAGCAAATATCTACGAGCGCGTTGAAAAGAAGGAGCGAGTTATGGTATTAACCATAACAAAGCGCCTTGCAGAGTCGTTAAGCGAATATCTCAAATCCATGGATATCCGTGTAAGATATCTGCACCACGACATAGACACTCTTGATAGAATACAGACCTTGCACGACCTTCGCAGTGGGGAGTTTGACGTTATCGTGGGGATAAACCTCTTGAGAGAGGGTATTGATATACCCGAGGTTTCATTGATTGCTATTCTCGATGCGGATAAAGAGGGATTTCTGCGTAACGAAACATCCCTTATCCAGATTATCGGCCGCGCGGCAAGAAATGCGTCGGGACAGGTTATTATGTATGCTGACAGCGTTACTCCTTCTATGGAAAAAGCCATAATGGAAACCGAAAGAAGGCGTAATATCCAGCAAGAATACAACCGTATCCATAACATAACTCCCAAAACAATCGTTAAAAGCATTAAAGACAATATTTCGCCCATACTGGGTGATGATGCAAAAGAGTCTATGACAGAAAAGCCCGCAAAACTTTCCGCTGCCGAAAAGAAAAGCGCCATTGAAAAGCTTACTGTCGAAATGCAAAAGGCGGCAAAAGCCCTTGACTTTGAGTATGCGGCAAGGTTGAGAGATAGAATAAAGGCTCTTAAAGAAACATTAAAATAAAGGACTTCCGTAAATGAGAGACAGCATTTATATTAAAGGCGCAAGAGAAAACAACCTTAAAAACGTTGACCTTGAAATACCCCGAAATAAACTAACGGTTTTTACGGGACTTTCGGGTAGTGGCAAATCATCTCTTGCATTCGACACTATATATGCCGAAGGACAAAGACGATACGTTGAATCCCTGTCATCCTATGCCCGTCAGTTCCTCGGTCAAATGGAAAAGCCCGATATAGATTCAATAGACGGGCTTTCTCCCGCTATATCCATAGACCAAAAAACTACATCACGAAACCCACGCTCAACGGTGGGCACCATAACCGAAATATACGATTATTTCCGACTCCTCTATGCGAGAGTCGGCACACCTCACTGTCCTATATGCGGAGTGGAAATAAAACAGCAAACAATCGACCAAATAATTGACAAGATATTTGCTTATCCCGAGGGCACCAGAATACAGGTTATGGCACCTATTGTCAGGGGAAGAAAGGGCGAATACACGAAGACCTTTGACGACCTTAAAAAAAGCGGATATGTAAGAGTAAGAGTTGACGGCATTATATATGACCTCGAAGAAAACATACCTCTTGATAAAAACAAGAAACACAATATAGAGGTTGTCATAGACCGTCTTGCCGTACGCCCCGACGTCAGAAGAAGGCTTACCGATTCTTGCGAAACGGCCTCAAGACTTTCAAACGGTTTGATACTGGTTTATAAAAACGACGACCAAACCGAGCATACATTCTCGCAGAGATATTCCTGTCCCGAACACGATATCGGTATAGAGGAATTATCTCCAAGAATGTTCTCATTCAATAACCCCGTAGGTGCGTGTAAGGAGTGTTCAGGCCTCGGTTATATTGAATCCATAGATCCCGACCTTATTATTCCCGATAAAAATTTAAGCATAATTGAGGATGCAATCCAGGCTCCGGGCTTCGGAAGCGCTACCTCAAATGCACAGTTGCTCAGAATATACTCGGCAATACTAAAAAAATACGGTAATCAAATATCTGACCCCGTTAAAGATATTAATGAAGAAGCACTCAAAGAGATTCTTTACGGCAATCCTATGTTTGAGGGCATTATCCCTACCATAGAAAGACGGTATAAGCAGTCTACCAGCGAAGTTGCAAAAATGCAGATAGAAGCAATGATGACTGTAGCTCCCTGTAAAGAATGCGGGGGAGCACGCCTTAACCCCATCGCAAAAGCCGTTACGGTTGCAGGAAAGGGCATACACGAGGTTTGTGATATGTCTGTTAGCGAGATATACGATTTCTGCGCTTCAATTCCTTTTTTTGGCAGTGATGCTATAATTGCATCCCAGATACTCAAAGAAATAAAGCAGCGCCTTGAATTCCTGAAGAATGTGGGCTTGGAATATCTGACTTTGTCTCGTTCTGCTGGCACCCTTTCGGGTGGCGAAGCTCAGCGTATAAGACTGGCTACACAGATAGGCTCATCTCTGATGGGAGTACTGTATATTCTTGACGAGCCGAGCATCGGTTTGCATCAAAGGGATAACGAAAAGCTTATTAACACCCTTAAAAACCTTCGTGATTTGGGCAATACTCTTATAGTGGTAGAACACGACGAAGATACCATGCGTTCTGCAGACTATATAGTAGACGTGGGCCCCGGCGCAGGAATACACGGCGGAGAAATAGTGGGGCAGGGAAGTCTTGAAGACATAATGAACTCGCCCAGATCAATTACCGGTGACTACCTTTCGGGCAGAAAACAGATAAAAATACCCGAAAAGCTCCGCATTCCCGGTGATAAGTGGATAAAAATAAAGGGTGCTCAAGAAAACAACCTGAAAAATATTGACGTTGATTTCCCATTAGGACTTTTCACCTGCGTAACGGGCGTTTCGGGCTCAGGCAAATCAAGTCTTGTCAACGAAATTCTATATAAACATTTGGCGGCAAAGCTTAATAGGTCAAAAACCGTTGCCGGCAAGCACGGAGAAATATTGGGTGTGGAACACCTTGATAAGGTTGTCAGTATAGACCAGAGCCCCATTGGCAGAACCCCACGCTCAAACCCCGCAACCTATACGGGCGTATTTAACGATATAAGAGATTTGTTTGCAAAAACTCCCGAAGCAAAAGCCAGAGGATATAATAGTGGACGGTTCTCCTTTAACGTTACAGGTGGCCGTTGTGAGGCCTGCGGAGGCGACGGTATAGTCAAAATAGAGATGCACTTTTTACCCGACATTTACGTTCCGTGCGACGTATGCGGAGGTAAAAGATATAACAGAGAAACCCTTGAGGTCAAGTTTAAGGATAAAAATATCTTCGATATTCTGGACATGACCGTTGAAGAAGGGCTGAAGTTTTTTGAAAATATCCCCTCTATATACAAAAAAATAAAGACCCTATTTGACGTAGGATTGGGATATATCAAAATCGGCCAACCTTCCACAACCCTATCGGGAGGCGAGGCACAGCGTGTTAAGCTCGCAACAGAACTCGCGCGTCAAGCCACTGGAAAAACCGTATATATCCTGGACGAGCCCACCACAGGCCTTCATTCGGACGATGTAAAGAAGCTTGTACAAGTTCTGCAAAAGCTGGTTGATGCAGGCAATACGGTTATCGTCATAGAACACAATCTGGACGTAATCAAGTGTGCCGATTATATAATCGACCTTGGCCCCGAAGGAGGTAACGGCGGCGGCACAATCGTTGTACAAGGCTGTCCCGAAGAAGTGGTTGCTTGTAAAGAATCCTATACGGGTAAATATCTTGCACCGTATTTTAAGGGAATATCCCCGAGAAAATAAGTAAAATGGCTAACGAATTGTTAGCCATTTTTTATATCAATATATCCTATTTATGCTCTTAAAGAACTCAAAACAAGCTCTTTTTAGTTGAGAAATACCTTTTCCCGTAGTTGCAGAAACATAATAAACCGGCATACCTGAAGCCTTCTTGTAATGTTCTATCTCAAAAGAAGGAGAGTCTGTGCTTGACTCAAGGGTATCAGCCTTATTCAATACGAGAAACATGGGCTTCGAATCCATTCCCAAAGAAGATATTATTTCTTCAGTTACTCGAATATGCTCTTCAGCCTCGGGATCTCCCGCATCTACCACGTTGAGTATCAGATCCGCATTTACGGATTCTTCAAGAGTAGACTTAAAGGCGTCAACAAGGGAGTGGGGGAGTTTACGGATAAATCCTACCGTATCAATAAATAAAATCTCAATTTCTGTAGGTATTCTATCTTCGGCAGTAGGCTTCATTTTACGGACGGAAGTATCAAGAGTTGCAAAAAGCTTATCTTCCGCATATATATCTGAACCGCAAAGCTTGTTAAGCAGAGTCGATTTTCCTGCATTTGTATATCCTAAAAGGGCCACTGTGGGCATTCCGTCCTTTTTACGGCGGTTACGCGTTTGTTCACGGCGCTTGGAAACCTCTTCAAGCTTTTCCTTTATTGCTTTAATTCTTCGGTTAATGTGACGCCTGTCCGTTTCAAGTTTGGTTTCACCGGGGCCTCGGGTACCTATACCACCACCAAGACGTGATAGGGAAGAGCCCATACCGCTTAAACGGGGAAGTCTGTACTGCAACTGAGCAAGCTCTACCTGCAATCTGCCCTCCGCAGACTTGGCTCTGGAAGCAAAAATATCAAGAACCAGAAGAGTTCTGTCCAAAATCGCAACGTCCATTATCTCTTCTATATTCTTCATTTGAGAGCCGCTTAATTCGTCATCAAAAACGGCTATATCCACGTCGTTATTTTCACAGAATTCACGTAATTCGGTGCATTTTCCACGTCCAATATAGGTAGCGGAATCAGGTCTGTCTTTCTGCTGAATAACTGTACCAACAACTTCAAGCCCCGCAGTCTCTGCAAGGCGCTCAAGTTCTTCAATAGAACGTTCTGCCGAGTTACTTTTATCATTATATAGGCGTACACCTACAAGAATAGCTTTATTATTCAAATCAATTATCCTCTGATTTAATTATTACGGAAAGTCAGTGAGTTAAAATATCTATCAATGCCGTTGGCTATGCCTTCGACCATTTTTTGCTGAAAATCGGTACTGTTAAGAAGCCTATCCTCGGCGGGATTGGTAAGATATCCCATTTCAAGAAGAACAACGGGAACCTTGCAGAATGAGAATATTGAAGAACTGGTAATCTTCTGATAGCCTCTGTTATTTAACCCCGTTGCTTGTGAATAGCTGTCAAGAAGTAAAATAGCTGCTTTTTCGGAGAGATAGGAGAGGTTTTTATCGGGATATCCGTCCCATATAGCAGGAGCAAGTGCTAAAGTGCCGGAAACACTGCTATCACCGTCATATCCGTCACAATGTAAAGAAATCATTAAATCAGCATCGTTTCTGTTTGCAACGGCAGCTCTCTCTGCACCCAACATAGAAACGTTTTCGTCAGACTTAGTAAGAATAACTGTGTAACCTCTGGCTTCAAGTTCAGTTTTAAGTTTTTTAGCAATAGTATGAGTTATTGTATACTCGGCCTTACCTGTAGACACGCCCTCTGCACCTAACTTCTGATAATGATTATATACCCACGACGATGATTTTGCAGGGTCAAGGTAAGGGGAGAGCCATACGTCTGACTTCTTTGCGCCCGTGTAACTCTGGTGTCCCGGGTCGATCACTATGGTTTTTACGGTAAGATCGGTATAGTCGGGATTATCGGTGGCAAAGGTGGTATAAACCTTATCTACGGCCTTATAAGGCGTGCCTATCGGGTCGGTAAACATATCAAGATATATCTTTTCGCCTTCAGGTATCTCATTTACTACCAAATCGGTAATAATATCCTGACCGTCGGTAATCTCTTCGCGTCCCTGAGAATCCACGTTGACGGGGATTTCCGAATTAAGAATATCCTCCGGAATATCCACGGCAGGTGTAAAAGCTTTTATAAAAACAGCCACCACGGTAATAAGGGTGATAACAAGAAAAACGCAGATAATAAGGTCCACGTACAGGTGGAGCAATTTTGTAAGCCCTGAGGTTTTCTTCTTCGATTTTCCGACAGTCGGAGTATTTGTTTTTTTAGTCTGGTCCTCTTTTCTGTTATACATCCCTAAACCCCTAATTCAAATGATTATAGTATAAAATAAAACAATGGGGTAGTTTTTAGGCCACCCCATTGTACGTAAGAACGTTATTAGTCAAAATAAACGGTCTTGCCGGTTCTGTAAGAGGTGTAGATAGCCTCGAGAACCTGGCTGACAACCAGAGCCTGTTCGGGAAGAACGCAGGGAGTGGTGTCGTTAAGAATGGAATCAATCCACTGTCTTGCTTCAACAAGAGCAGGATTGTTTTCATCAGTACCGGCGTAGAAGTCAACACCCTTGGTCTTCATATCAACCTTCTTGATGTAGAGCTTGGAGTATTCTTCGCCGTTAATTCTCATACCGTCGAAGAAGTCAACACCGGCTTCGGTACCAGCGAGGGTACAGTTAGCTTCGATAGAATCAGCAAGGTTAATAGCCCAGCTGGATTCGAGGATAATGGTAGCACCGTTCTTCATCTTGATGAAACCGAAAGCGGAGTCTTCAACGGTGTACTGTTCAGGATCCCAGGGACCCCAAGCGTTAGCAGAGTTAGGTCTCTTGCCGAGCTTGTAGTGGCAGTTACCGGAAACGCTTGCTACTTCGTAGTTGTTCATCATGTAGAGACAGAGGTCGAGGGAGTGGGTACCGATATCGATAAGGGGACCGCCGCCCTGCTTTTCTTCGTCCATAAATACGCCCCAGGTGGGAACAGCACGTCTTCTGATAGCGTGAGCCTTAGCGTAGTAGATATCGCCAAGAGCGCCGTCAGCACAGAGCTGCTTGAGGTGACGCATTTCCTTGCGCTGTCTGTTCTGATAACCGATAGTAAGCTTCTTACCGGTTCTCTTTGCAGCTTCGAGCATAGCCTCAGCTTCAGCAGCAGTCTTAGCCATGGGCTTTTCGCACATAACGTGCTTGCCTGCTTCGAGAGCGTCGATGGTGATGGGAGCATGCATGTTGTTGGGAGTAAGAACATGAACTACGTCAATGCTCTTGTCTTCGAGAAGCTGACGGTAATCTTCATAAACCTTAGCGTCTTCAGTGCCGTACTTTGCCTTAGCAGCTTCAGCTCTTTCAACGATAATGTCGCAGAATGCAACCATTTCTACTTCGGGGATTTTGGCAAGGCTGGGGAGGTGTTTGCCGTTAGCAATACCGCCGCAACCAACGATACCAACTTTGAGTTTCTTTTCCATAAGGATTATCCTCCTGTACTTAAATAATACT
>JAZSCR010000198.1:0-4900 GCA_045530715.1 Eubacteriales bacterium | reverse complement strand
ATGAAGAACACCAAGCAGCGCCTGGTATATATCCAGGGCGCAAGCGTTATCCTTCCTGACGCTACCTATTATCAGCCCGCAATGGCAGAGCAAAAGGCACAGCTTCTGGGCATCTGGACAAACGTTGCCAGATCGGTAATGGCCAAGACCGATCTCTCTCCCGAGGATCAGGAGACTTACGTAAACGACGCTCTCGCATTCGACGAGATCCTCGGCGGCCTGGTAAAGACCCGCGAGGAATGGTCAAGATACGTTGAAATGTACAACCCCACCGAGGAGGATAAGGTAGCTCAGATGCTCTCTACCCTCGATTTCGAGGTTATCCTCAACGACCTTTTTGGCCACGTTCCCTCTACTATCGTAGTTACTGAGCCCAGATATTTTGGCGAGTTTGCAAAGGTATTTAACGCCGAAAATCTTAACCTCTATAAGCATTGGGCATACGTTACCGGCCTTCTCAGCGCCTGCAACCTCCTTTCTGAGGAGCTTCGTGATATGGGCGGTATGTATCATCGCGCTCTTATGGGTGTTGCAAAGATGCAGGATATAGACAAGTTTGCATATAACCTCGCATCGGGTATATTCTCTGAGCCTGTAGGCATCTACTACGGCGATAAGTACTTCGGCCAAGAGGCAAAGAAGGACATCACCGAGATCGTTTATCAGATCATAGATACCTATAAGGAGCGCATCAAGACCAACGCCATCCTGGGTGATGAAACCAGAGAAAAGGCCATTCTTAAACTCTCAAAAATGGGCGTTAAGATGGGCTATCCGGATAAGGTAAGACCCGTTTATGAGAAAATGGTATTCGATCCCGAAGCATCGCTTTTTGACATCGTTATCTCCCTTAAGGCTATCCGTGAGCTTGACAGTCTCAGTAAGCTTGACAAACCCACCGAGCCTGAAAACTGGGCAATGCCCGGCCATATGGTAAACGCCTGCTACGATCGCTTCGTTAACGATATTACTTTCCCCGCAGCCATCCTTAAGGCTCCCTTTTATTCCCTTAGCCAGACCAGAAGTGAAAACCTTGGCGGTATAGGCAGCGTTATAGGTCATGAAATCTCTCACGCTTTTGACAGCAACGGCGCAAAGTGCGACGAAAACGGCAACATCAACGATTGGTGGAAGCCCGAGGACTTCGAGAGATTCGACGCAAGGGTCAAGGAAATGATCGAGCAGTTTGACGGCATCGATCTGCCCCAGGGTAAGGTCAACGGCACCTTTATCGTCAGCGAAAATATGGCTGACAACGGCGGTATGTCGGTAACCCTTGACATTATGTCCAAAACCGAGGGCGTGTCCTACGAGGAGTACTTCTCCAACTGGGCAAGAGTCTGGTGCGAAAAGGCAAGGCCCGAATACCTTAAAATGAAGCTTGCCGTAGACGTTCACGGTCCCAACGTTCTCCGTGCCAATATGCCTCCCAGAAACTTCCAAGAGTGGTATGATACTTTTGGCGTTAAGGAGAGCGGCGGTATGTATATCGCTCCCGAAAAGCGTATCGTCATCTGGTAATCATCCCTGACGTAAAAACTGAATAAAAATATTGCCCCGCGGGGCAATATTTTTTTTATAAGTCACCAACCTTTTTTCTTTTACCGTGTCTATATTGGTGAAAGCTTTCAACGAGGTACAAACAAGTGAACAGACAGGACGTAGAAAAAATAATAACCGAATATCTTAAGCCAATATTTGCATTTGCCTTAAAACGATGCAGAAACAATCAGGATGCTGAAGACCTATCTCAGGAAATAGTTATGAAGGTCTATAGGGCACTTCTTGTTAAAGACAATCTGGAAAAGCCGGATAAGTATATATGGACGATTGCTCATAATACGCTCAGTAATTATTACAGAGATACGACCGAGGTTATTGTTGGTGTCCCTTTTGACGTGATATCCGAAGGTCTTGCAGATCCAAATGCTGATATTGATAATTTTCAAGACGATGATATTGCAAAATTACAGCAGGAAATCGCATATCTTTCAAGGCTACAAAGGCAGATCGTTATTGCCTATTATTTTGAGAATCTCAAGCAGGCTGATATTGCAGAGAAATTCGGTATCCCTCTCGGTACTGTTAAATGGCACTTGTTTGAATCAAAAAAAGAATTAAAAAGAGGTATGGATACTATGAGAAAAGCAAGTGAATTGAAATTTAACCCCATAAAATGTACGGGCTTGGGTATTTCAGGCTCTGTCGGAACAAAGGATCCGGTTGAGTATTTTTCTTCTGCCCTTGTTCAAAATATATGCTATTGTGTACGCAATACTCCCAAGACTGTGAATCAGATAGCGGATGATCTGGGTGTGTCTCCCGTATACGTGGAGGCAGAGATAGACCGTATGGAAGAATATGGGTTTATAAAGGCTGACAAGGATAAGTATATAGCTGATATTGTTATTACCGAGTACGATCACGATCTTATTATTCTGCAGGATGATGCATATAAGAATGCTGCTGAAATTATAGCTAATGGATTGTACGATGAGATCGTTAGCAGCGGTATTCTCAACGATCCCGATATCATGTGCTGGCAGAGTGATGACGACATAGCTTTAAATTCCTCAAAAAGAGGGGACAGTAACTTTATCTTATGGTCTATTATTCCATATGTAGCCGCTCTTGCAGGAGAGAATAGTATAGATAACTATATATCTTTTGAGGAGGTTGCAGCCTACCGGTCAGACGGTGGGTATAATATCTATCAGGCTTCAATAATTCCCGATACAGAGGTGCGACCCGATGATTTTAAGTATGTGATGGGGCCTATGTGGAACACATATAAGGGTAAAAAGCTATGGCAGATAGATCACAAATGGAGTGACAGAGGCGCTAATCATGGCTATATGTATCAAAGAGAGTGTAATATGATACTTTCATTGTTTGATAGAGAGTATAACGGTGACTGCCTTTCAAAAGATGAATATGCATGGTTGGCTGAACGTGGGTATGTTAAGACAAATGGCGACTATGACGGACAGTTCAAGTCTTCGTGGCAAGTAGTCATTCTTCAGAATAAGGATATAGAGTCAAGGCTCTTGGCTATGGGCGATAGGGTAAAGGAAAGGTATAAATCAGAAATCGATAAAATAAAAGCTCCCTACGTCAGAAGAATGCTTGATGCAACTCCTGAGCATAAGAGAAAAACGCAGGAATATTTCTTGCAACATTTTTCCTACTGTGACGGCTGGTTCCTGTTACATTGCATAAAAGCGTTACTGAATAACAATAAGCTGCAGCTTCCCACCAAAGGACAGAAAAGAGCTCTTACGACTCTTATTGTTAACGAATAAAACGAAAAATCCACCCAAGTGGGTGGATTTTTTTATGCAACAAAAAAGGAGCAACGTTGTTGCTCCTTGGTGCTGATAAACAGAATCGAACTGTTGACCTCATCCTTACCAAGGATGCGCTCTACCGACTGAGCCATATCAGCATTTATTTAATTTGTCCCGTGAACGTATAACATTATACACTAAACCTCGTCTTTTGTCAACCCCTTTATTTGAGAGTTTTCATAATTGTCAAAGAATTTTTTCAGCACATTTTTTTCTCTATAAACAGTATCCTCCGCCGTAATCAAAAAGGGGAGAATGGGGGATAAGAGAAAGAGGCTTTTTTCTGTATAAGGCGCAAAAATCCTCTATTTCTTTACCGTTGTGATGCAGATTAATATCTCCGAAAAAGAGTATTTCGTCTTGTGTGGAAATACTTGCTCCGCCAATAAATCCGTTATTCCAGCCCGTAAGGATGACCCATCCTGCAGGAATAAGCAAAACGTCTATTCCGTATTCCTTAGCTTTTGCGGCAATTCCTTCGTCCTCTGTAATAATAGCTTCTTTTCCCCGAATGTCAGAAACCACGGTGACGTTGCATCTGCAATACCCCTGTTTTACGGGAATAACCGTGAGGTTTTGATTTTCGGCATAGTCCAATATTTCTTTTGCTACTGTTTTTTTATTAGTAATAAGAAACCTTCCCACTGCTACCGCATTATAAAAAACATCGTTGGGGTAGTCACCTTCGGGTTCCTTTGCTCCGCAGATTATTTTTATTTCTTCGGGTAGGGCGACTGACAGTATTCTTTTAAGGGAAGGTGAGCAGATAAGGGTTTTATTATGATAAAAAACTCTTAAGTCGGTGTGAAAAGCGATATTTTCAGGCAAAAAGGGTGAGTCGGGCAAAAAAATACCCACCTGTCCCTTGGGCAGGCGGGGTTCTGTATTTGAAAGCTTTTCGGTGAGAATTATCATTAAACGAGCCTCACTGTATCCTTTGTCATCAGATCTATTGATGCCAGATATACGCAAATGTTTTCTGCGTTTTTAATATAAAGATTGTACTGTGATATTCCTGCGCCCTTCTGGTTAAGCATTGAAATGAGGGCTTCAAAATACACTGCCAAAAGCTCGGGATCGTTTTGTTCTTCGTCGGAAGTATCGGGGATAGATATTGTAAAATTAAGTATTCTGCCCGTCTGTGTTTTAGGCTCTTCGCCTCTTATGTAGCATTGGCTGCCCTCGGTTTCCTTAAATGCGGTACAGTTAATACCTCTTTGATTAAAGGAATAGGCTATTTCTGCCCGAAGGAGAGTGCTGTCCATATATCGTGCGGGGATTGATTGGGGAGTTGTAACGTTGCTGTCATCCTCTGTAAAATGCTTTTGATAAATAACCTTACCCGAAGGGGTACAAACAAATACGTATATTGTTTTTTCGGTATCTATGGTAGGAACGACGTCATTGATATATCTTACCAACTGAAGATCTTCAGGGCAGAGGTCGTCACCTACGGACGCCAACTTGACTCTGATTCTGGTATCGGATATTTCAAGCTCTGTTACTGTTAGAGCCTTGTCCTCAAACTGACGAAGTATATTCTCGTGGAAAAG
>JAZSCR010000003.1:0-10962 GCA_045530715.1 Eubacteriales bacterium | reverse complement strand
TGCAGCTTTTATTTGAAGCCAGTGAGGAAACTCCCGGAGTCAGCGGTCTTTCTGTTTTGAAAGGTACGATACAGAGAATTCCGGATAAAGAAGGATTTAAGGTGCCACATATCGGCTGGAACTCCTTAAACATCAATCCGGAGTCCAAGCTGTTCAAGGGAATACCACAGGATTCTTATGTGTATTTTGTTCATTCCTATTATTTAAAGGCGGAAGAACCAATTGTGGCAGCAACGACTGATTATGTGGTGGATATTCATGCGGCAGTAGAAAAAGAGCATATTTTTGCCTGCCAGTTCCATCCGGAAAAGAGCGGTGAAATTGGTCTTCAGCTGTTAAAGAATTTTGCTACAATGTAATAGGTAATGGAGGAATTATATGTTTACAAAAAGAATCATTCCATGTTTGGATGTACATAACGGAAGGGTAGTGAAGGGCGTAAATTTCGTTGACCTCATAGATGCGGGCGACCCGGTTGAGGCGGCAAAGGAATACGACAGACAGAATGCCGACGAGATAGTATTCCTTGACATAACCGCTACCCATGAGGGTAGAAGCTGTATGATAGATATTATAGAAAAAACGGCTTCTCAAGCCTTCATTCCCGTCACTGTGGGCGGCGGTATTTCGTCTACCGAGGATTTTAAGGAGATATTGCGCGCGGGTGCGGATAAGGTATCTGTAAATTCCGCTGCCGTACGAGATAAATTTCTTGTATCGCGAGCTGCAGATAAATTCGGAAGTCAGTGCGTTGTTGTGGCTATTGACGTTAAGAGATTTGATGATTCTCCTTCGGGATATCACGTGTTTATAAACGGTGGAAGAATTGATACTGGAATAGATGCCTTGGAATGGGCTAAGGAAGTTGAGAGTCTTGGCGCCGGCGAAATATTGCTTACATCAATGAATGCTGACGGAACAAAGAAGGGCTTTGATATAGGGATAACCAATCTTATCTCTTCAAATGTCAGAATTCCCGTAATTGCTTCGGGTGGCTGTGGTTGTCTTGACCATTTCTCTGACGTTTTTGAGCAGACTCAGGCCTCGGCTGCTTTGGCCGCTTCACTTTTCCACTTCGGTGAACTTACCGTTCCCCAGGTTAAAGAACATTTAGTAAGTAAAGGAATACCCGTACGCAGATAGGGTAGTGGTTAGTTATGGACGAAGAAAAGCTTATTGTAAACGTAGAGGATATGTTCGAAAAATCAGAACTGGTTCCTGCTATTATTACCGATTGTAACAACGGTGAAGTTTTGATGTTGGCCTATATGAATAAAGAGAGCCTTAGGTTGACCCTTGAAAGCGGAAAAACCTGGTTTTATTCGCGTAGCCGTCAAAAGCTTTGGAACAAGGGCGAAACGTCAGGACATTTTCAGTTTGTTAAAAGTATAAAAGCCGACTGTGACAATGACACTCTTTTGATTTCCGTCGAGCAGATAGGCCCTGCCTGCCATACGGGAAGAAGAAGTTGTTTTTATAAATCTGTGAGCGCCGAGATGGAGGAATAAAATTATGAACGATAACGTAATAAAAGATTTGTTTGAGGTTGTAACAGACAGAAAAACCAATCCTTCGGAAAATTCTTATACCTGCTATCTTTTTTCTCAGGGTATAAACAAGATACTCAAAAAGGTGGGAGAAGAGTCGGCTGAAACTATCATTGCCGCCAAGGAGGATGATAAAGAGGCCCTTACCGGAGAGGTTTGCGACTTGATATACCATCTTATCGTAATGGCTGTAGAAAAGGGTATTTCTGCCGATATGATATTGGAAGAGCTTGATAAGCGCTCTCAAAAGATAGGCAATCTTAAAGTTATGAAAAAGACCGATAAACAGACCTGATATTTATATGTAAAAAAGCCGAGAGAAAATTCTCTCGGCTTTTTTATTGCTAAAAATAAAGATGTAGGTCCATACGCTTGTCCGTTTGACATTTTTTTACGGTTGATCTGTGGTATGATTATTAAACACACAACAACAAAAGACGGTATGAGGTATGGTTTATAATGAAAACTCGCAATGAAAGAGAGATATATATTGGTAAGTACGAGTTTGCACTTATAGCAAAAGGCTTTTTTGAGTTTTTCTTTGGCTTTTTGCTGTCTGCAATTTCTCTTGGGGGAATGTTTCCTTTTGGCCTTGCTTACAGCTCAATATCGGGTAACTTAGGCGTTATGGGGACCCTTGTAGGATATTTTATATTTTCTTCCGATTCCTATAGGTATGTCTTTGCCTGCATATTTTGCTTTTTGCTAAAAAGGCTTCTTGAGAAAAAGATACCCGTAAATGGGATTTCGGGTACCTTTTTCTATGTTGTCTGGGGTACATTGCTGGCAGAAATTCTTGGTATTATCACTGCAAAATATACCTTTACGGAAAATATGCTTTTTGCTTTAAGTGGGATAATTGCCGGTATAGGAGGTGTTATATACTATTACGGCAATATAAAGGTGCAACGCCATACTTCTCATACGGAGAACATAGCCTTTTTTAGTAAATCTGTGTTCGTTGCTTCTGTATTAAGCGGATTAGCTCATATTGAAGATTTTGGCTTGTATGGAGCGTACGTGCTTACAGTCTTAACTGTATTTGCGGTTGGACGGTACGGCGGTATGTTGAAAGGCTTTACCGTAGGATTAATTATTGATATCTTTTATATAATATCCGGATTATTTAGCTGGATAACCCTGGGAAGCGTGGTGGCCTGCGCCGTTATAGGCGGTCTGTTACGGGACTTGCCCCGATATTTTACCGTTGCGGCAACCACATTGTCATCACTTTTGATACTGATTTATCAACGAGGAAACTTAAATTCCTGGACAAATCTTCTTTGTGTTGTTATGGGCGGGGCAATTTATATTACCTTACCGTACAGCCTTCTTGGTGCTGTTTGCGACAAGATTTTCTTTCCTCATGTGGGCAAAAAGATGAAAAAAGGGACTAAGGTTAAAGCCAGAAAAAGCTATACCGGCAACACGGGAACAGAGCCTAATCCCGTATGCGCAGGTTGCAGTAAAAAGCTTATATGTTGGGTCAGGGATCATGATTATACCGCTGACGTATTCTTGAAATTAAAGAACAACGGGTTTACCAGAGTTCCTTCTCATTTTGAAGAGCACTGCGACAGAATAGGGGAGCTTATTAACGTGCTTTCCCGGCCAAAAGATAGCAATATCTGTCAGAAGCTTTTAATATCTAAGGGCGCTTGCACTAAAAAAGGCGAAACAGCAAGCGGTGATAATGCGGTGACCTTTGTTACCAAAGACAACAAGCACGTAATATGTCTTTTAGACGGGATGGGGAGTGGGGCAAGAGCTTCTAAACAGAGTTCTGAGTGCGGGCTTGTATTACGCAAGTTAATAGAAAGCGGCGTAGATAAAAAGGAAGCCGTTCATTTTTTGAATGAACGGCTTTCCGAAGATAAATATGAATCGATATTGGGGGTAGACCTAACTATTGTCGACCTGGACGGCGGATATATTGAGACCTACAAGGCAGGAGTTTCTCCTACTTATATTATCCGTAACGGAAAAATATACGAGTTTGGTGTATCATCTTTGCCTATAGGCGTTCTTGACGAGGTTCACGGAGAGGTCAATCGCTGCCGCATCCGTCCCGATGATATAATAGTAATGGTGTCTGACGGGTTTCTTGAGAAAGGAGGACAATGGCTTGGTGGACGCCTGTCAAATTATGCCTCAGAGGGCAAGCTTTCCTGCACTGATATAACGGAAATGCTTATAGAAGACGGTTGTCAGGCAGGGCTTGACGGATACGACGATTTGACAGTCGTTGCCGCAAAAATCCTTTAAGCGTTATAATTTTCCGAGGAGTAAATTTCTATTGCGGGATATACTCCGAAATCTCTTAAAGCAGCTCTGTATTCTTCCTCGGCTCTGGGATCGGGGTTGCCCACGCGTCTGGCTCTTATGAGTAAGTTTTTGGGAGTATCAAGAGGGGAGCAGTATTCGATTGCTGAAACCTCGTATCCGCTTGCTCGGAGCTTTAATATTCGAAGGCTGTCTGTGAGTATGGAATTGAATCTTGCCTTGAGAATACCTTCTGTAACGAGGTTATCTATTGCGGGATTTGCAAATCTATCAAGTAATTCCTTGTGGCAGCAGGGAACACAAATGATGTTTCGTGCTCTTTTTCTTATGGCGTATCCCAAAGCCATGTCCGTTGCCGTATCGCAAGCGTGGAGGGAAATAACTGCATCTGGAGTCATTCTCATATCAAGGTCGGAAGAGGCAAGTTCGGACAAGTCTGCCTGAATAAAATCCATATTGGAATAACCCAGTTCCTTTGCCATCTTGCGGCTTTCATCTATAACACCTTCGGATATGTCAATGCCGTAAAAATGAGCCTTGATTCTCTTTTCTTCCCAAAGCCAATAGTTGAGAATGAATGATAGATAGCTTTTTCCGCAACCGCAGTCAACGATGTTCAAGGATGTTTTACCTTCAAACATATCTCCGATAAGGTCAATGAATCTGTCGGTCTGATTGTATTTTCTGATTTTGTCGTTGCGGAGCTTTCCGTCCTCGGTTGTGTATCCGAGTGTATAAAGCAGTTCCTTTGCTTTGTGAAGGCTTATATTGTATTTCTTATTTTTTGTTCCGGGTGAGTATACGGGGGTGTCAACCTTCTGTTCCTGCTTTGAAACCTTTACGTCGCGGTCGTCTGCAATGATTTGGGTAATGAGTCCTCTCTCTGTAAGGGTAACGATAGCTTTATCGTATTTTATAAGAGTCGTTACGAGGTATTCACTCATAGCCTCAAAGTTGTCAAATGAAACTTCTCCTGCAAAGGACAATGTGTATTTCTTATCTGTATAAGCAATTTCTCCGGAAATATCTTTTGAACCGGAGGATACTGTAAATGAAAGGGAAACGAAGTAATCGTTTTCTTCTATTTTGGGTCTGAAGCCCATAAGGAAAATTTTGATTTTTGAAGATTGCTTGGAATTCATTTTTTAGCCTCCGTCTTTTTGGCAAATAAAAAAATAAGGGTGCGATGAAGATCCATCGCACACCTGGTGATCCATCGGAGAGTCGAACTCCGGACACCATGATTAAAAGTCATGTGCTCTACCTACTGAGCTAATGGATCATTTATAGAATTTGCCGCCCATTTCTTGACAGCTCATACATTATACCAAATAAAGGTTGTTTTGTCAATACCCTTTACTGTGAACAATTTGTGAATTGAGGGGCACGGAAAAGTGTGTTGCTAACTGTATTATTTGCGCTTTTTATCTAAATAAACTTGACAGACGTGATAAAATAGTGTATAATTATTTTGCAGTTGAATTTTTGGCTTTATGAGCGCAAATATGCGTATTTCTTCGTGATGGCCTAATTATTCAAGTAAAGTTTACATAAAATTCACCAAAAATATGTTCTACGCTATTGCAATCAATGGAAAAGTGTGTTATAATATTTGTACCTTGCAAAGAGGTGCTTTTTTTATGGATTAATTTCACTTCTTTATTGGTGCAAGGGAGGCAATTAAATTAATATCAGGAGGTGCCGATATGGGTAAAGACAAGGTTGTTCTCGCATGTACTGAATGTAAGCAGAGAAACTACAACACAACCAAAAACAAGAAGAACAATCCCGACAGGCTGGAGATGAATAAGTACTGCAGGTTCTGTCGAAAGCACACACTTCACAGAGAAACGAAGTAACGGGAGGTCAGATTTATGGCAGATAAAGAAATCAAAGCAAAGACTGTCGAAAAGAAAGACAAGAAACCCGGTTTATTCAAGAAGTTAGCACAGTGGTTTAAGGAAACCAAAAGCGAACTCAAGAAGGTTGTATGGCCCAGCTTTAAGCAGGTTGTTAACAACACTCTCGTAGTTCTCCTCGTGGTTGTAGCTACTGCTGTATGTATCGGATTGTTCGATACGGTCTTCAAGCTCTTGGCAGGTTTCATCGCCAGCTAAGAACGATTAAGCATTTCGGAGGAAAAGTTAATGAGTGCACAGGATGCAAAGTGGTATATAATCCATACTTATTCCGGTTACGAAAATAAAGTTGCCACAAGCATAGAAATGATGGTAGAAAACAGAGGCATACAGGATCTCATCTGCGAAGTTTACGTACCTATGGAAACAGTTAGGGAAATACGTAATAATGAAGAAGTTGAGATCGAAAGAAAGCTTTTTCCCGGTTACGTGCTTGTACGAATGGTCGTTAACGATGATACATGGATTTTGATAAAGGGAATAAGAGGCGTTACTGGCTTCGTAGGTCCCGAAGGTAAACCGGTAGCTCTTACAGAAGAAGAGCTTGCTAATATCGGTATCAAAAAGGATACCGTGGAAGTACCTTATACGGTCGGCGATACTATCCGTATTACGGACGGTTCAATGAAAGGCTTTACCGGTGTGGTTGATAATATCGACCTCCAGAACGGCAAAGTTAAGGTTACCGTTTCGATGTTCGGCCGTGAAACATCAGTTGAGTTGTCTATTACACAGCTCGAATTATTAAAACTCTAAAATACTATTTAGGGAGGCTTTTACAATGGCACAGAAAATTGTTGCATATATAAAGTTACAGATTCCCGCAGGAAAGGCAAATCCTGCTCCCCCTGTTGGTCCTGCTCTCGGTCAGCACGGTGTCAACATTATGGCATTCACTAAGGAATTCAACGAAAGAACCAAGAACGATATGGGTCTTATCATCCCTGTTGTTATCACTGTTTATGCAGACCGTTCTTTCTCCTTCATAACCAAGACTCCTCCTGCAGCCGTTCTTATTAAGAAGGCTTGCGGAATTGAAAGCGGCTCCGGCGTTCCCAACAAGACCAAGGTCGCAAAGATTACTAAAGATCAGCTTAAGCAGATCGCTGAACAGAAGATGCGTGACCTCAACGCTAATGACGTTGAAGCAGCTATGTCTATGATAGCCGGTACCGCAAGAAGTATGGGCGTTACAGTCGTAGACTAATAACTACCATAGTGGGAGGATATACCCATCCGACGGCTTGAAAAAAGCCGATATTTACCACATAGGAGGATTTATACACAATGAAAAAAGGTAAGAAATATATTGAAAGCTCCAAGCTTGTTGACAAAAGCAAGCTTTATGATGCGGCTCCCGCACTCGATCTCGTTTGCCAGACCGCAAAAGCAAAGTTCGATGAAACCGTTGAACTTCATGTAAGACTCGGTGTTGACTCTCGTCATGCTGACCAGCAGGTTAGAGGCTCCATCGTTCTTCCCCACGGTACCGGTAAGTCCGTAAAGGTACTCGTTTTCGCTAAGGGCGACAACGTTAAGGCTGCTGAAGAAGCCGGTGCTGAATACGTAGGTGCAGAAGAACTCGTTGCAAAGATCCAGGGCGAAAACTGGTTCGACTTCGACGTAGTAATCGCTTCTCCCGACATGATGGGCGTTGTTGGTCGTCTCGGTAAGGTTCTTGGTCCTAAGGGTCTTATGCCTAACCCCAAGGCTGGTACTGTTACTCCTAACGTTGCTCAGGCTGTTAAGGAAGTTAAAGCCGGTAAGATCGAGTACAGACTTGACAAGTCCAACATCATTCACTGCCCCATCGGTAAGGTTTCCTTCGGTGCTGAAAAGCTCAGCGAAAACTTTGATACCCTTATGGGCGCTATCATCAAGGCTAAGCCTGCTGCCGCTAAGGGCCAGTACATCAAGAGCTGCGTAGTAGCTTCTACCATGGGCCCCGGCATTAAGATTAACTCTGCTAAGCTTGGTTAATTAATAATTTATATAGATTATAAGACCGACATTCGTCGGTCTTTTTTCTATGCAAAAATATAAGCACAAGGACTCAACCTTGTGCTTAGTTGTTTATATTGATTATTTTAAAGGTATATTGCCATGGCCAAGTTCAAGATGCGCCGTGTCGTTGAGGAAAGCGCATGAACGACGGTCTTTCTTTTTCTCAATAACGATTTTACCTATAGAACCCTTTGTGCATCCGAATCCCGAGCGATGAACCAGCTCATCAGGAAGGTCGAGAAGACAAGCAATAAGGTAGCGGCTCATAAAGTCACCACTTGAAATGATAAGGATCGTATCTTCGTCGTCAAATCTGTTTATTATGTAATTTACCACTCTTCTTGCACGTTCGCGAAGCTCAACCTTGTCATACATCTCTTCAATGGTATAGGTATATTTTCCGCCCGTAGGAGTGGGATTGGGGCAGGGGATTATGTCCATATCGGGGAAGAGCTTCTGCATCAGCTCAAGGGGCATACCTGCATAGCTGTGGATACCCTTTTCAAAAAGGTCGTTTATAAGTTCAACAGTTTTGTTTTTCTGATATCTTATAACGCCGTTTGCGGTAGACATATGTCTGTGCAGGGGACTGCAAAGGATGGTCTTAAGTTCCTTCTGTGCAAGCCTCTGACCTACCAGATCTGCCTGCTTTTCTCCGAGTTCGGTAAGAGAGAAGTCGTGATCTTCATACTCTGCAACTTCGGGGAGGAAAGGATGGTTTTCAGGGTCATTTACGTTCTGTCTAGACTGTGCGTGGCGGACTATATATACGTTCATAGTCAATACCTCCGTAGTATATTATTTATTTAACTTTTGCTGTTTCGTGGCCTTCCTGTAGGTGTACTGTGTCATCAAGGAATGCCAGGATTGACGTTCCGGTTTCCTTGTTATATGCCACCTTAGTGATTGAAGCGTTACCGCATCCCAGACCGTGTTTGCTGAACATTTCCATAGCGTCATCCGGCATATGTATAAATGCGGGAATAAGATATCTGCCAAGAAAATCGCCGTGGGATACGATAAGTATCTTATCTGTATCTTCAAATCTCTCTTCGACGTACTTAACCACTCTGCGGGCACGTTTTATAAGCTCTGCGGGGTCGTACATCTCGTCAAGAGTATAGGTGTATTTTCCGCCTGTGGGAGTGGGATTGGGGCAGGGAACTATATTAATGTCGGGATATATCTTACTGATTATTTCGGTGGGAATGCCTGCATAATCAAATATTCCGCGTTCAACAATGTCGTTGATTATTTCAATGGTTTTGTTGTTCTTTTGATGTTTTACTATTCCGTTTGCGGTAGCGATAGTTCTGTGCATGGGGCTGCAAAGAATAGTGTCAAAATCAATACATGAGAGTCTTCTGCCTGCCAGGTCTGCCTGCTCATGACCCTTTGCGGTTAAAGAAAAATCCTTTTCTTCATACTCAACCACCTCGGGAAGTACGGGATGGTTGGGCCTGTCGCTTTCGCTTATGTTTTGTCTTGACTGGGCGTGACGAACAAAATATATATTCATTATTTTTCTCCGTTACTTAGGATTGTTTTTCTGTTCTGCTCAGCAAAAATACTGCAAGAATTATCAGCGCGATACCTATACCCGAGTACAGGGTGGGAACCTCTTTAAATATTACTATGCTGAATACCGTTGCCGCCATGGGCTCTACTATTGATAGGGCTGAAGCAGTGCCTGCGGGAAGATGCTTGAGGGCTATTGTGTATAATACGTAGGGGATTATAAAGGTGCAAATGCCCAATCCGATTATAAGTGGGATGATTATTAAGGGAGCTTTTGCTGTAAATCCTATAATATTAATGGGTTTTGATACTGCAAGAGCAATGGTCATTACGGTAACAAAACAGTAAAACGTAGCCGTGACCGGGCTGGCCTTACGCATCATCTGTATTTTTGCCAAAATGTTATAAGCGCTATAAGCAACGGAGGATATGATCCCCAACATGATGCCGAAAGCATCGAATTTCATTCCACCAATAATGCCCGATACTAAAGCGCATCCCTGAATCATACAAACAATGGAAACGAGTTTGAACTTGTTGAATTGCTCTCCCAAAAACAATACTGATACCAGCATTACTATTACCGGAGAAGTATACATAAGTACGACGGCCGTGGAGATAGACGTGATCTGGAGGCAGGAGTAGTAACTGCTTGCCGTAGCGAAAAGGGCTATACCACTGCCGATAAAAAGCAGTAGATCTGTCAAATTGGTTTTAAGCAGTTTTGGATCTTTTATTAGTATGAATATTAATACACCAATAAATGAAACGGTGCCGCGCAGTGCTGTAAGGTGCAGTGAAGTAAATCCGTAAGGAGCGAGGAAATTTACGAAAATTCCCGACGTTGCCCAGAGTATTCCTGCGATTATTATGTATATAAACGCTGTTTTTTTCATTAAATGATCGTCTTCTTTTTGTTTTTATTTATACGTCTTTCCGACTCAAAATGGTCAAGCACTCTACGTGTCCCGTTCTCGGGAACATATCATAGGGGGTGATCTCTTTGATTTCGTATTCGCCGTTTTCGTTTATGAGTGCGAGATCACGGGCCTGAGTGGGAGGATTGCAGGATATGTATACCAAAGTTTTTGGTGCAAAGTCTTTTATAAGCTGAATGGTTTCCGCATCAAGACCTTTTCTTGGCGGGTCTACAACGATGGTAGTGGGCTTAAACTCAAACTCTGTATCAATAAAAGCCTTTTTTGTCTTTGCTGCATCGGAGCAGAAGAATGTTGCGTTCTTTATGCCGTTAAGGTCTGCGTTGTCGTAGGCGTTTTCTACTGCGCTCTGTATTATTTCAACGCCAACTACGTCCTTTACCTTATCTGCAAGTGTAAGGCCGATGGTGCCAATACCGCAATAAAGGTCAAGAAGAACGTCATCTTTGGTAAGACCGGCTCTTTCTGCCACGTCGGTATATATTCTTGCCGCCTGGGTAGAGTTTATCTGATAGAATGCCAGGGGAGAGATTCTGAATTTTAATCCGCAGAGCTCATCTACGATATGCTCCTCACCCCAAAGAAGCACACACTCTTTACCCATAACAACGTTGGTTTTATTCATATTCACGTTGTAGTATATGCTGGTAACGTTTTCTATTTTTGAGAGCTGTGCAACAAGTTGGGACTTATGGGGCAGTTCTTTACCGTTTATAACTATACATATCATTATTTGGCCTGTAGCAGGGGCTC
>JAZSCR010000001.1:0-18409 GCA_045530715.1 Eubacteriales bacterium | reverse complement strand
GTTTTCATTTTTCTTGCCATGTTTTTTGACCTCCGTTTATTTTAACTTTTTACAGAAAACATTATTAATATTTCCACCTGATATAATACCACGGCAGAAAGTGATTGTAAAGGGGAAAAACCAAAATTTCGATTAATGTTCGGAGATTTTGGCTTTTTGTTCCATCTCTGACAAAAACCGTTCTTAAAGACCCAGTTCCTGAGCAAGCTCGCCAAAGACGAAGTCTGCGGCAGCCTGTCGGACCTGCTCCCGACCTCCGGCAAACCACCTGCGGGAAAGAAGAACGCCCGTAACGTCCTTTACGTCCGAAATAACGTCCTTAAAGCAAAGGCAGAAGTAAACGGTGCCCACGGGGTCCTTTTCTGTGCCTCCGTCGGGACCTGCTATACCCGAAACGGCAACGGAGATATTTGCCCCCGTTATTTCAAGGGCTCTTTTTGCCATATACTCAACGGTTTCAAAGCTGTATACTCCTGACTCTTGGAGAACTTTACGGGGCACCCCCAGGAGCTTGTGCTTCATTTCCTCCGAGTAGGTCACAAAACCTCCCCCGAATACGGACGACGATCCTGGAACCTCGGTTATCTTGGCAGCAATAAGCCCGCTTGTGCAGGATTCTGCAGTGGTTATGGTATAACCTTTAGAAGAAAGAAACGATACGATCTTTTCAACAGTATTCATTAGACACGTCCTTAGTCAATGTGCAAATGCTCGTACTCAACCTGAGAAACAAGAGCCTCGATATCAAGCTTTGCCTCTTCGGCCTCAATATCGGACATTCTGGGAGAAGTCTTGGGATGTCTGGGGGTAAATACTGTACAGCAATCCTCGTAGGGCTCAATGGATATATCGTAGGTGTCTATTTTGTAGGCAATGTCTATTATATCCTGCTTATCGGTACCGATAAAGGGTCTGAACACGGGCATAGTGGCAACGGCATCGGTACAGTTTATTGCATCAAGGGTCTGGGATGCAACCTGTCCAAGGCTTTCGCCCGTGATTATGGCCTTTGCGCCCACCCCTGCGGCTATATTGCAGGCAATACGGAGCATAAATCTTCTCATAATAACGGTGAAGAGGTCCTCGCGGCACTTGTCGCGAATCTCTTCCTGAACCTTGGTAAAGCCCACAACGTAAAGCTCAACGCAACCCGTATAGGCGGCAAGCTTTGAAGCCAGTCTTTCAACCTTCATTCTGGCTCTTTCGGAGGTGTATGGGGGGCTCTCAAAGTGAACCGCGGATATCTGCATACCTCTCTTTGCAAGGCAGTAACCTGCCGCGGGGCTGTCTATACCGCCCGAAAGCATAAGCATACCGTGGCCCGACATTCCCGAAGGCAAGCCGCCCGCACCCTTTACGGGGGTATCGTGAACGTAAACCTTGCCCTCGCGGACCTCAATATATACCGTAACCTGGGGATTATGAACGTCAACGGAGAGGTTGGGGAATTTTTCAAGAATATACGCCCCTAAAAGCATCTCTATCTGGGGGGAGTTGTAAGGATAGGTCTTATCAGCTCTTTTAGCCTTTACCTTAAAGGTTTCGGCTCTGCGGAGCTTTGAAGAAAGTGCCTTTGCGGCGGCCTCCTTCATCTCCTCAAACTCATAGGGAATAACCTTTGCTCTGGTGAGGGCAACAACGCCGAAGACCCTGCCAAGCACGGTCATAAGCTCGTCGTAATCAACGCACTCGTCAAGCTCCTCCACGTATACGGTGGACTGGCAGGAGCGTACCTTTCCGCTACCGAAGCGGTTGAGTATGCGCTTTATTTTTCCAAGCATCTTGTCCTCAAATCTTCTGCGGTTCTGTCCTTTAAGGACAAGCTCGCCAAGCTTGAGCATTATAACGTCAGTCATATTTTTCTCCTATTGATTTAATTGTACTTTATTACTTCGTTTAGCGCGTTTTTCAGCTCTGTGGCAACAACATCTACCTCTTCGAGGGTGTTTTCCGAAGAAAAGCTGAGTCTTAACACGGATTTCTGCAGGTTTTCGTATCCCAGAGCTCTCATTACGGGGCTGACCTTCTTTGATGAGCAGGCCGAACCCGTAGAGAGGTATATCTCTTTTTCAGAGAGGTAGTGGAGTATATTTTCTCCAAGATATCCCTCAAAGGCAACTGAAAGAATGTATGGAGAGGACACTTCGGGAGTGAGTATCTTACCGCCGAGAGAAGTAACCACCCCTCTGTATCTTGCGTTTATCTCTTCTATCCGTTTTCTGTCCTCGGCAGCAGTTTTAAGAATATCCTCAACCGCCGCCGCCCAGGCAACGGCGCCCATAACGTTCACAGTGCCCGAGTGTATATTACCCTCCTGACCGCCGCCGTATATCATGGGCTTTGGACGGAGTCCCTTTTTAATATATAAGCCGCCTATACCCTTAAGACCGTGGGTCTTGTGGGCGGAAAAGGACGCCATATCCACCTTTGAGTAGGTGAAGGGCTCTTTTAAATACCCCTGCACAGCATCGGTGTGAAAGACTATCCCCTCTTCCCTCAAAAGCTGAGAGATTCCAAGAATATCGTTCTTTGCGCCCGTTTCGTTATTGACCTGCATAATACTGACAAACACCGTGTCGGCGGTCAGTTCCCTTTCCACCAGTTCGGCGGTGATTATGCCGTTTTCGGGCTTTATATATACAACTTCAAATGCACCCTTAAGACTCTTAAAGCACTCTGCAACTGCAGGATGCTCAAAGGCGGAGGTTATTATCCTGCCCTTGCGTTTCGTCTGAAGGTAGCCCCTTATGGCAATATTGTCCGACATTGTGCCGCCGCTTGTAAAATAAAAGCATTCGGGGTCTATACCCATGGAACGGGCTATGGTCTGGCGTGCATTTTCAAGGGCCGTTTCGGCATCAAGTCCGAATTTATGAAGAGAAGCGGGGTTTGAATAAACCTCCCAATTCTCCCTTACCGCATCCATGGCCGCCTGTGAGGGGCGGGTGGTGGCGGCGTTATCAAGATATATCATAGTTATTCCTCTACTTCGGGAAGCGCAAAATCGTTACCCGACGAAACGGGCATTTCCTGAACGTCGCGGAGCTTACGGTTGATGGCTCTGGTTCTGGTACCAACGAGATTATCAAGCTCTTTGCTTGAGGATTCAAGGCCTCTCTTTACCTTTTCAAGGGTATCGCCGAACTTTCCAAACTCGGTCTTGACCTCGCCCAGAATTCTCCATACCTCACCCGAGCTCTTTTCAATGGCAAGGGTACGGAATCCCATCTGCAAGCTATTGAGGAAGGCGGTGACGGTGGAGGGGCCGCAAACTGTAACGTGGAAGTCGTTACGGAGCTTTTCGGTAAGCTCGGGATCTCTGATAACCTCGGCAAAAAGCCCCTCGGTGGGAAGGAACATTATTGCAAAGTCTGTGGTAACGGGGGGATTTACGTACTTTGTGTATATGTTCTTGGCGTCGGTCTTTACCCTGTCGTAAAGGGCTTTTTTGGCCGCCGCAACCACAGTCTTATCGTCAGACTCGTAGGCGTCTATAAGATGATTGTAAAGGTCAAGGGGGAACTTGGCATCAATGGGCAGATAGATAAACTCGCTGCCCTTTTCCTTTGAGGGAATCTTTACCGCAAATTCAACGGGGTCACCGCTACCCTTTACTGTGATTACGTTTTCGTCGTACTGTTCACGGGAAAGGAGCTGTTCCAAAATTCTTGAAAGCTGGGTCTCACCGAATTCGCCGCGGAGCTTAACGCTGGAAAGCATATTCTTCAGGCTTCCCACGTTTGCGGCAAGATTTTGCATCTCGCCAAGGCCCTTATATACCGCTTCAAGCTGCTCGCTTACCTGTCTGAAGGACTCAGACACCCTTTCAGTGAGGGTTTTGTCAAGCTTTTCGCGGACGGTGTTTTCAATCTCGTTAAGCTTGGCCTGGTTTGAATCCTTCAAGGAAGTCAGGGTATCCTCGGTGGTCTTGCGGATACTTTCAAGCTTGTCCTCCTGAGATTTGCGAAGCTCTGCCATACGAAGGTCGAGATTCTTACTGTCGTCGGACATGGACTTTTCAAAGGCACCCAGTCGTGTTTCAAGCTGGGTGGTAACGGCGCTCATATTTTTGCTCTGAAGCCCCGACACCTTTTCCATGCCGTCGCTTATATCTCTGTGGAGGGCGGAGGAAATGCTGTCAAGTCGCTCGTTTATTTCCCTTCTCTGGGAGGTGAGGCTCTCGCCTATTTCGGCACGGAGCTTCTTTTCGGCCTCTCCCGAAGAGCCCTTTTTCATTTTAACAAGGACGATTATCCCGAAAACTGCCGCCAAAAGGGACAGCAAAGAACAAACCGCCAAAAGAATAACAACAAGAGGATTAGTCATTTTCTTCTCCTTTAGTCTATGGTTTCAAGCTTTGCAAAGTTGGCCATAAGCTTCTTTACGCCCGCTTTTTCAAATTCAATAGTCAGCAGGGAGTCGGAACTCATGTTTACCGCCTCGGTGATTACCCCTTCGCCGAATATCTTGTGGCGCACCCTCTGACCTGCCGAATACTTAACGGCCGTACTGTGTCTTTCGGGCATTACGCTTACGGGAATCTGGGTAATTCGTGGCTGACGGGGTTGGGGTTTGGGCTGAACGCGGGGATAGGGATCACGGTTTATACCGCCCACGGTCTCCATGTTTTCATGGGGTATCTCTTCAAGGAATCTGGAGGGTATTCCAGGTCTTACGGTGCCGTAAAGGAGTCGGGAACGGGTGGATATGATGTGGAGCTTCTTCTTCGCTCTGGTCATTGCAACGTAGCAAAGACGTCTTTCCTCTTCAATATCCGCCGTGGAGCCAAGGGAGGGCATGGAGGGGAAAAGCCCCTCTTCAAAGCCTGTAATAAAAACGGTGTCGTACTCAAGCCCCTTGGCACAATGCATGGTCATAAGCACCGCCGCATCGTCACCCTCGTCAAGGGTATCGGTGGCACTTACAAGAGCCGTCTGTTCAAGGTATCCGCCGAGAGTGGGGTCGTCGGCATCGGCAATAAACTGCTTTATATTGGACAAAAGCTCCATTACGTTTTCGTGCTTTGACTTGTAGTCCTCAAGGCCGTAGGTGCTTTTGAGCATATTTTCGTACCCTATCTCCCCGTAGAGCTTTTCAAAAAGATCGGGCAGGGGCTCGATGGGAACCATTTCTCTGTACTTTTCAATAAGGGCGACGAAGGAGATAAGCTTTTCGGCGGCCTTTGAAAGCTCGGGATAGCTTTTTGCATCCTTCAGCACGTCGTAGAACTTCCTCTCATCCCTTACAGCAAGGGCGAGAACCTTTTCAAGGGTGGTGTCCCCTATTCCCCTCTTGGGCTCGTTGATTATTCGGGAAAGTCTGGTGTAGTCGTAAGGGTTGTTTATAACGTTCAGATACGCAAGCATATCCTGAATCTCCTTGCGCTTATAGAAGGCAAGGCTTCCGAACACCCTATAAGGGATTCCGTTTGAACGGAGGGCCGTTTCAAGATTGTTACTCTGGGCATGGGTGCGGTAAAGCACGCAGTAATCGGAATATTTTTTACCGTATCTTACCTTGCCCTCAAGAATTTTACTTGCAATAAGCTGGCCTTCCTCGAACTGGGAGGGAAGGTTGTGATAGGTTATCTTCTCCCCTATTCCGTTTTCAGACCAAAGGGTCTTGCCCTTTCGACTGCGATTGTGGGAGATTACCGAGTTTGCCGCATCGAGAATGTTTTCGGTGGAACGGTAGTTCTGTTCAAGACGGACGGTTACGGCGTCGGGATATATGTGGTCAAAGGATAAGATATTATCGGGCGAAGCTCCCATAAATCTGTAAATGCTCTGGTCGTCGTCACCCACCACGCATATCTTACCCCCCTTTGCAAGAAGGCGGACAAATCTGCTTTGCAGGTCGTTGGTATCCTGAAACTCGTCCACAAGAACGTATTTGAATCTATTGTTTATCCTTTCAGCCACTTCGGGGAAGTCCTCAAGGAGCTTTACCCCGTAAAAGATAAGGTCGTCAAAGTCCATGGCGTTGGCCTCTTTAAGACCCTGCTGATACATATCGTAGACCAGAGGCACGTGGGAGTTCTGTCTGTCGTCAAAGACGTCGGCAAACTCCTCGGGAGTCTGATATGACATCTTTGCCTGGGAGATGTAATGCTTTACCTTTTTGCCCGTGTATTGCTGATTTATATTAAGTCTTTTAAGAATAGAGTCTATTAAGCGTATACTGTCGTTTTCGTCGTAGACGGAGAAGTTTTTCTCAAACCCCAAAAGGTGGGCGTACTGGCGGATTATCCTCATGGCAACGGAATGGAATGTCAGCGCCCAAAGGCTCGAGGTATCAAGATTGAACTTCGCCCCTATTCTTTCACGAAGCTCTGCCGCCGCCTTATTGGTAAAGGTTATGGCAAGAAGCTCGTAGGGGGAGTATCTTGACTCTCGCATAAGGAAAGAATATCTGTTTGTCAGACGGATAGAGGGGTCTCTGAAACTCTCCTCAAGATATTCAAGGTCGCTTTCGGTAACCTCAAAAGAGGGCTCTTCACAGTTATATGTATTGCCGTATTTAAGGAGATATCCTATTTTATTAACAATAACGGTGGTCTTGCCGCTTCCCGCACCTGCAAGGATAAGCAAGGGCGCATCGGCGTAATACACCGCCTCCCTCTGTCGGGGATTAAGGTCGGCGTATTCTTCATCTATTATCTGCCTTCTTAAGGCCTGAAACTTCTCTGATAGGGTCATCTGTTTTTTCTCCAAGGGCGTACTTATAGGATACATATATATTATATAACTTAATAAGAGAAATTGCAAGATGTTTTTTATGAAAAATAAAAAAAGTCTTGCAAAAATCGGCAGCGGTGCATAATTTCGGGTATTTAGAACAAAATACGGAAGAACAATCCACACGAAAGGGCAAGAGCTATGAAAAACAAATTAAAATTCAGACGGCTTACCGCCGCTTTTCTTATGGTTTCACTCTTCTTCACCTCCGCATTGGCCATTTCTTCCCTTAACACAAAAATGGGAGAGGACACTGACGCCCTCTCAAAGTACGGTTCACGGGGACAAGAAGTAAGAACCATACAGCAAAAGCTGAAAAATTGGGGGTATTACGACGGTGAGGTGGACGGCATCTTCGGCTCAAAAACCCAGGCAGCCGTAAAAGCCTTCCAAAGGAAAAACGGCCTTACCGTTGACGGTATCGCAGGCCCCAATACCCTTCGCGCTATGGGCATCGCATCCTCATCGTCCTCATCCTCTTCAAGCGTATCACAGAGCGACTTAAATCTCCTTGCCAGAATGATATCCGCAGAGGCCAGAGGTGAGCCCTACGTGGGTCAGGTGGCGGTAGGGGCAGTTATACTCAACAGAGTCCGTCATCCCTCATTCCCCAACACCATTTCGGGAGTGCTTTACCAAAGCGGAGCCTTTTCAGCCCTATACGACGGACAGTTTAACGAGCCTGTGGCCGACTCGGCTTACAAGGCCGCAAGGGATGCCCTTAACGGCTGGGACCCTACGGGTGGCTGCATCTACTACTACAACCCCAAAACAGCCACAAACCAATGGATACGCACCCTGCCCATAGTCACCACCATAGGCAGACACGTTTTCAGCAGAGGAAAATAAACCTATAAATACAAAAAAAGACGACTCCGAATGGGAGTCGTCTTTTAAATCAGACAATGTCAATATTAGTTGTCGCTGGTGCCAACTTCGGGAACAACCTTAGCTGCCTCGATAACAACGATGAATGCCTTTTCGTAAGTCTTGCCGTTACGTTCAACCTGATACTTAAGAACGGTAACGCCTTCCTTAAGAGCTTCGAGAACGGTGATACCTTCGGTAAGACCGGAGAAGTAAGCTTCGTCGTATACCCAAGTACCGTCAACGGGGTTGGGAACGAGAACGAGAGCATCGCCTACGGTAGCCTTTTCAACTATACCGGCAACAACAATGTCTTCTACGGTGAAGTCCTTATCAACGATAGGCTCATCCTTGGGCTCTTCTTCAACGGTGAGCGCGGGGATGGTGATTACGGGAGAAACAATGAACTTGCCGTCATAACGGGAAGTGTAAACGAGTCTGTAGGAAGCGCCTTCAACGGGATTTGCTACGGTAAGATCCTTGGAGGTAGCGCCCTTAACGTTATACCAAACGTTGTTTTCGCCCTTGATCTGCCACTGGTAAGCGATCATAAAGGATGCCATGTACTTGATTGCTACGCCTTCGATAACAGCTTCCTTAGCAGTGTGGGACTTAAGGGTGGGGGTGAGGTCAGAATAGGTGGGGAAAGCAATGTCGTAACCGGGGTTGTAGCCGATATCACCACCGTTGAACCAATCCTGGGAAGTCTTTACTTCGCCTTCGTTAACGTAAACGAGGATGGTATCCTTGTTGCCCTGGGTATCTTCAACTTCAATCTTAACAAGCTCAACCTTGTTCATATAGAAGGCTGCATTAGCGGTCTTGGGGATGGACTTATCAACAAGCTGAGATTCGCCGTCAACCTTGAAAGCAGCAATACCGGAAGCATCGGAAACGGTAACGTATACTCTGAAAAGGTTGCCAACAGCATAGCCCTTAACAACTACTTCGGGAGCAGCGATGTCAGCAAGACCGGAAATAGAGTATGCCTGGGTAGCGATCTTAGCTCCGTCGGAAGTAGTGAGAACTACTCTGTACTTCGCATCGTTCTTGGGAGCAACAACGATAAGAGTGGAGTTGGTCTCACCTTCGATATCAGTCCAAGTACCGTAACCGTAGAAGGTCTCGGTCCAAGTCTGCCACTGATAGGTAAC
The DNA here is from genome assembly GCA_045530715.1 of Eubacteriales bacterium. Taxonomy (GTDB): domain Bacteria; phylum Bacillota; class Clostridia; order Oscillospirales; family UBA644; genus JAZQLP01. The sequence goes on along the minus strand of JAZSCR010000001.1, from coordinate 9,651 downwards.
GTCGCCGAGCCACCATGTACGAGGAGCAATGAAGGTAGCGTACTTTTCGTTAACCTTTGCGGTAATCTGGAGATTGCTTACGCTAACACCGGGGAGGTATCCTTCGTAGTAATCAAGAGTACCGAACATAAGGCCGTAGAAAAGATTTCTGTCTTCTGCGTCCCATTTGTTCATATCGGTCTCGCCGGAGATCATAGCGACGATGCGATATGCTTCTTCCCATGAAAGGGTCTTGTTCTCGTCAGTAGTTGCAGCGCTGAATGAGAACATGCTTGCGCATACAGAGAACACAAGTGCGGCAGTCATAACGAAAGCCATAATTCTCTTAAAAGTTTTCATTTGAAAAACTCCTTTTCTCGTCCTTCTTATGAGGACGTAAATTTGATATGTGTGTCGGGCAGAGCCGCTCCGTATGCGTGCCGTAAGGCCCTGCAACCAAAAGAACCTTATGTACAACACGCCCATAGAGTTCTTTACGCTTTACATTATATACTATATTTGTTACGAGTCTGTGTCATTTTTAAAGTTCCGTAAAAAAATCTCTCCACATACAGGAAAATCAAAGGACAAGCCACAAGATATTGTGTATTTACCCACCCTATCTCGACCCTTTCGCAACAAATTGTGGGTGAAAATTTATTTGTAAAATCTTTCCGAACTTTTCATTTTTCACCCTTTTAGCCCTCCAGAGGGTGAAATTCGTTCATCATATCCCTATATCGCACGGGTAAAAACTGTCTTTGAAGGCGGGAATTCTCCCTGGCCTCAATGGCTATCTTCTTTATATATAAGTGGAACATGGCGTCGTAACTCTTCTCTCCTGCCCCTATCTGCATCTCGATTTCCTTGGCCAGGCGTATCTTCATCATAGCCTCGCCGTTATAAAGCATTGCGTACTCCCTGCCCACGTCGTGAAGGACGAATGGTGTACTGCCGTTTCTGTCGGCAAAGTACATAGCCAGACGGTAAAGAATATCACTGTCAGACCTGTAAGCCCCGTAAAGAAGGTCAAAGGTCTTGCCCCTCTCCGACTCAAGCTCCTCAACTTCCTTGAACCTGACAAACCCCGCCAGACGGGAAAACTCATACCAAACCCTTCGGGCAAGCCTGTCGTACTCAATAACCGCGGGGAGATTTTTCATCTCCTTTGTTCTGCCGCCGTACTTGTAGACCAAAAGCAAAAATTTCAGTATAACTCCGTACTTTTCGGGTTCTCCCGAATCTGCGGCCATAATGAGGTCTTCGAAAGCTTCGCGGCCGCAAAGATTTTCAAACCATATAAGTATCCGACCTCTGTGTTCTTCCCCCAAAATAGGATAGACCACCTGCTCCTCAAGGCAGGTCTGCATCTCATCCTCCCACACAAGGCGGTCGGGAACCACCTTATCCTTACAGCACCGATAAAAGGCGGCAAGTATTCCGTTCAGAGAGGGTTCTATAACGTAAGTAATCATAAAAAAAACCACCATATCACATCTTATGGTTATATTATAACACAAGATGTGATATGGTGTCAAGGGGGATTTATACCAATTTTCCGAAAAATCTTTTAAAATAATCAATTACGCCCGCTTTTTCCACGTCGTCCTTTAAAACTATGGGGAAGGTCTTTACGGTCTTGCCCTCAAGCTTGTAGGTCAGAAGGCCAACCTGCTCTCCCTTTTGGGCGGGGGCGGTTATCTCATCGGCCAAGGTAACTGATACCTCCAGCTTCTTCTCATAGCCCTTGGGAACCACTATACGGAAGCCGTTGTCACACTCTACCTCTGCGGTGGGAAGCTTGCCCTTTTTAACGGTAACGAGAGGCAGATCCTCCTCTTCGCTCCCAGCCATGGAGTAGGAGGCAAAGCCGTAATCAAGAAGGGCGGCGGAAGCCTTGAACCTCTCCTCGGACGTAACTGCCCCCATTATGGTGACGATAAGGGTCATTCCGTTTCTCTCGGCGGTACCACTAAAGCAATAGAGGGACTTTGAGGTGTACCCCGTCTTCATGCCGTTCATTCCCGCATAGGTTCGGAGCATCTTGTTTGTGTTGGCAAGTCCGAACTTCCCCTCACGAAGACTGTCCATCCAAACTGTGGTATAGTCAAATATCTTTTTATGCTTTAAAAGCTCCGCCGTCATAAGGGCTATATCGTGGGCGGTGGTGTAATGGTTATCGTCATCAAAAAGCCCCGTGGCGTTGGTAAAATTCGTACCAGTCATACCCAGCTCAGAGGCCCTTTGGTTCATTCGGCGAACAAACTCCTCCTCGCTCCCCGCCACGTATTCGGCAAGAGCCACCGCCGCATCGTTGGCGCTGGGTACGGCCACCGCCAAAAGAAGCTCCCTGACGGTCATGGTTTCTCCCACCTCAAGATATATCTGGGTACCGCCCATACTCACCGCATGTTCGGAAGCGGTCACCTCGTCGTTCTCGGTTATTTTTCCGCTGTCAATGGCCTCCATAATAAGGAGCATGGTCATAACCTTTGTCACGCTGGCAGGATAGTTCTTCTCATCCCCGCTGTAATTAAAGAGCACGGTGCCCGTTTCAGCCTCCATGAGCACGGCAGACCTTACGTTATAATCAAAGGCGGGTAGGGCAACGTCGGGCACCTCAGCCTCTTCGCCTAAACGCATGGCTTCGAGATACTCAAGGAGAGCCTCGCCGTCGGTGAGAGCTGCAGACTCACTTCCTCCGTCGGCGGCCGCCGCCCTTGAAAAGAAGCCTCCCCACACAAGTCCAAGACAAATGCAGATAAGTGTAAATATTGAAATAAACTTTTTCATATTCGTCCGTCACTTTCTTTAGTTTTTTCTTTCATATTATTTTCCGCTACGGCCAAATTTATACAAATCCGCAATAGTTCACAAAATATATCTTGAAAAAAGCCGTTTAATATAGTAAAATAACATTATAAATATTATTTACCTCGAAAGGACAGAGATTCAATGAAAGCATTGGCCTTTGACTTCGGCGCCTCCTCGGGACGCGCTATCCTCGGTATATACGACGGCAAAGAGCTTAAAACGGAAGAGATACACCGTTTTTCAAACGACCCCGTCACCGTAAACGGCACCTTCTACTGGGACGTATTAAGACTGTTTTTTGAAATGAAGCAGAGCTTTGCAAAATGCGTTGCCATGGGTCATTCTGACATAGACACCATAGCCATAGATACCTGGGGCGTTGACTTCGGCCTTCTTGATAAGGACGGCCGCCTTCTCGATAACCCCATTCATTACCGTGACACTCACTCCATAGGTATGCCCGAAAAGGTATTCAAGACCTACGACAAACAGAAGATGTACGACAAAACGGGTATTGAGTTTATGAACATAAACACCCTCTTCCAGCTCTGCTCCCTTAAAGAAAAAAGACCCGAGCTTCTGGAAAGAGCCAAGACACTTCTCTTTATGCCCGACCTTCTGTCCTACTTCCTTACGGGAGAAAAGAACGTGGAGTACACCATAGCCTCCACCTCCCAGATGCTTAACGCAAGGGAGAGAAGATTTGACGAAGAGATGCTTTCCGACCTGGGTCTTGACGCATCTATCCTTCCCGAAATAGTTATGCCCGGCGCTGTAAGAGGAAAGCTCAGTCAGGAGCTTGCCGACGAGTTCGGTATTGCAAGAGCCGACGTTATAGCCACCGCATCCCACGATACGGCGGCCGCCATTGCCGCAACCCCCATAAGAGAGGACGAAAAGGCCTGCTTCATCTCCTGCGGCACCTGGTCACTTCTGGGCGCCGAGCTTGCAGAGCCCCTTATAAACGAAAGAAGCTTTGCCGAGAACTTCACCAACGAAGGCGGAGCCGAAGGCAAAATAGAGCTTCTTAAAAACATCTGCGGACTCTGGCTTTTGCAGGAGACCCGCCGCCAGTGGAACAGAGAGGGATGCGACGTATCCTTCAAGGACATAGACAATATGCTCCTTACCGAAAAGTCTGCAAACGTCTACATTGACCCCGACTACGCCCCCTTCTCCCAGCCCGGCAACCTCCCTGCAAGAATCAACGAGTTCCTTGAAAAAACAGGTCAGGCAACCCTTCAGACAAAGGGTCAGACTGCACTCTGTATTCTGGAAAGCCTTGCTCTTACATACAGATATTATATAGAGGCTCTTGAGAGTATTCTGGGCTATACTCTTGATACCGTTCACCTTATCGGTGGCGGCGTAAAGGATAAGAACCTCTGCAGATTTACCGCAAACGCCACCGGTAAGAGAGTTGTTGTAGGCCCCGTAGAAGCTACAGCAACGGGCAACATCACCATTCAGCTTATGGCAAAGGGTGAGGTTAAGGACATTGCCGAGGCAAGAACCATTCAGACCGAAAAGCTTGAAACATATCTGCCCGAAAACAGGGAAGAATGGAACGAGAAATATCAAAACTATCTTAAATACAAGGGTGTGCTCTAATGCTTAACGATTACATTGATATAAGAAAAAACGAAATGATAGATAAGCTCATAGAGCTTGTCAGATTCCCCAGTATTGCCGTTGAAAACGACGGCCCCCTCCCCTGCGGCCCCGAAGTAAACAACGCCCTCAACTACTACGTTGAGCTGGCAAAAAGCATGGGCTTTGAGGCAAAAAATCTGGGCAAATGTGCCGAGGTAAGATTCGGCGGCGAGGGAAAGCATCCCAAAAAGGTGTATATTGCAAATCACCTTGACGTGGTTCCCACGGGCGACGGCTGGACAACCGACCCCTATACCCTCTCCATCCGCGATGGAAAGCTATACGGCAGAGGTGTTTTAGACAACAAGGGTCCTGCCCTTGCAGTACTCTACGCCCTCAAGGCTATAAAGGATCTGGGACTTTATCCCAAGGCAGAGATTCGCCTTATTGCGGGCGGCTGTGAGGAGACCTCCATGAGTGACCTCCGCGAGTACGTTGCAAAGAACGGACTCCCCGACTACGGTCTTACCCCCGACAGCAGCTTCCCCATTATCAACGCCGAGGTCGGCATTTCCTTCGGTAAGTTCCACATAAAGGAAACGGGCTTTAATACCCGACTTATTATAGAATCCTTCTCAGCAGGCAGAGCATATAACTGTGTTCCCGACCTTTGCACCGCCGTCCTCAAGGTAAGCGACGACTTTATTCAGGACGTAAAGAGCTATATGCTGGCAAGAACGGGCAGCGAAAGCCTGGAATACTCCCTTGAGGGCAACACCCTCACCCTTACCACCTTCGGCAAATCCGCCCACGGCTCGGTGCCCGATCAGGGCGTTAACGCCGCCTTCTCCATGCTCCGTCTCCTTGGCGGCCTTTACGAGAGAGCAGGCGAAGAAAACGACTTCGTGGCCTTTGGCCTTCAGTGGTTCGTGGGTGACACCAAGGGTCTCCGCATAGGAATTGCCTGCAACGACGAGCAAACGGGTGACCTTTCCCTCAACGTGGGCATGGTTGAATACTCCGCCGCCACAAAGAAGGGCTTTTACAGCTTTGATATAAGAGTTCCCGTAACAAAATCCGTACAGACCGTAAAGGCAGGTCTTGAGGCCTTTGCAAAGGAAACGGGAGCAGAGCTTGAGCTTGGACAGCTTGAAGAAAGCACCTACATGGACCCCGAATGTGAGTTTTTACAGAAGCTTGCAAAATGCTTCACCGACATAACGGGCAAAAAGTGCGAATGTCTTACTGCGAGAGGCTGTACCTACGCCAAGGCCTTCGGTGGCAAGGGCGTGGCCTTTGGCCCCATTGACGAGGAGGATCCCTCCCAGGGCGGCGGACTCCACGGTATTGACGAATACATCTCCATTGATGCCTACGTCAACCTTGCAAAGATCTACGCTCTGGCAATAAAAGAACTCTGGACCTGATTAAAAGAAGATACCGCAAGACCGTTCCCAAGTGGGAACGGTCTTTTTTGTCTTATTCCATTACTTTTAGAGCTATCTTTACTGCCTCGGAGGCATCCTTTGCATAAAAGTCTGCGCCCACCTGTTTTGCATATTCGGGGGTAAGCACCGCACCGCCCACCATAACCTTGCAGTCACATCCCGCCTCTTTAAGGGCGTCTATTGTGACCTTCATATTTTTAACGGTGGTTGTCATAAGGGCGCTCAATCCAACGAGCTTTATCCCGTGGGTCTTTACCGCCTCAACTATTTCAGATGGCTCCACGTCCTTGCCAAGGTCGATGACCTCGTATCCGTAGTTGCTCAAAAGCATCTTGACGATGTTCTTGCCAATATCGTGAACGTCCCCCTTTACGGTGGCCATAAGTATCTTACCTCGGCTCTCGGTGGGGGCTTCGTCCGAGGACTTAAGGAGGTCAAATCCCGCCTTTACCGCATCGGCAGAGGCCATAAGCTGGGGGATAAAGAGCCTGCCCGTCTCAAAATCCTCGCCCACTTTATCAAGTGCTGGGATAAATGCAGAGTTGATTATATCAAGGGGGTTATGGGTCTTTAAAAGCTCGGCGGTGAGCTTTGTGCAAAGCTCGGTCTGGCCGTGAATAACGCCCTTTATAAGGGGAGCGTACTCGCTTTCGGCCTCGGCGGTATGGGAAGAAGCTTCCTTTTCCACGGTCTGAACCACCTTTTGGTGGGTGTTTTCGTATTCTATGTAAGTCGCCGCGCCCTTATCCTCGCCGTTGAGAACCCTGAACAGACGAAGGGTATCGGCATAATCCTCTGACAGAGGGTTGAGAATAGGAGCGTCAAGCCCCGCCCCAAGCGCAGCCAACAAAAAGGCGGAGTTGAGCTTGGGTCTTGAGGGAAGTCCGAAGGATACGTTGCTCACCCCAAGAACGGTCTTTACTCCGTATCTTTCCTTTACCAGTCTTATTCCTTCAAGGCTTTCAAGAAGAATATCCTGGGAAGTGGAGGCCGTCAGGGTAAGGAGGTCAAAGAGAAGGTTTTCTTTTTTGATTCCCGCGTCTATGGCTCTGGTGTATATCCTGTGGGCTATTTCAAGCCTTTCTTCTGCGGTTTTGGGTATACCCTTTTCGTCAAGGGTAAGACAGATAAGGCCCGTTCCGTATTTTGCGGCTATGGGAATAATGGTCGAAAGGCTCTCTTCCGAGCCGTTTACGGAATTTATAACCGGCTTACCGTTACATCTTCTCACCGCGGCTTCTACGGCCACGGGGTCGGAGCTGTCTATTACAAGGGGCAGACCCGAAACTCCCTGCACCGTCTTTATCATCTTAAGAAGGGTGGAAGGCTCGTCAATATCGGGAAGTCCGCCGTTTACGTCAAGCATAGCGGCGCCCGCCTCTTCCTGAGCCACCGCCTCGTCGGCAACGTAGCCCATATCCCCTGCCCTCAGGGCGGCCTGCATGGCCTTTTTGCCCGTGGGGTTTATCCTTTCGCCTATAACAGAAACGTTTCCGTCTATAAAGGCGGTAAATCGGCTTCCCGTAAAGGCGGTAAGGGGCTTTATGTCTCTTTCTTTACGAACAAGGTTCTTGGTAAGAGTTGCTATTTTTTCTATATAAGAGGGGTCGGTGCCACAGCATCCGCCAACCACTGATACTCCCATTTTGAGCATCTTTTCTATATACTCGGCGTACTCGTCTGCGTCTACGGAGTAAAGAGTTTCCCCATTCACAACGCAGGGAAGCCCCGCATTTGCCTGAACGATAACGGGGAGAGAGGAATACTCAATTATCTTTTCCACCGTGGGCATAAGGGTCTGGGGACCGAAGGAGCAGTTTACCCCAAAGCAGTCTATACCCCAAGAGGAAGCAGTAACCGCGGCGGTAACCGCATCCACACCCATAAAGGTGCGACAATCGGCGTTAAAGGACATGGAGAGGATTATGGGAAGGTCGGTGTTCTCCTTTGCGGCTAAAACGGCGGCCTTTGCCTCCAGCATATCCGACATGGTTTCGATTATTATTATATCGGCTCCCCCATTTTGTCCCGCGATCATCTGCTCCTTAAAAAGGTCATAGGCCTCGTCAAAGGAGAGGGTACCCATGGGCTCCAAAAGCATACCGATAGGGCCTACGTCAAGGGCGACTCTGCACTCAGTACCCTCGCAGGCATCCTTCGCTAATTTTATAGCGGCAGCAATCACCTCGTCGGAGGTGGCAAACTTGCCAAGCTTGTGGGCGTTTGCCCCAAAGGTGTTGGCGGTTATAACGTCGGCGCCCGCATTGACGTAATCTTTATGTATAGATGATATTATTTCGGGGTGGGTGAGATTAAGAGTTTCGGGAATGACTCCCGTCTTAAGCCCTCTTCTCTGAAGAAGAGTGCCCATAGCCCCGTCAAATATCAAAGGTCTTTGGTTATGAAAAAGCTTTTTCGTTCCCATTAAAAATCAAGTCCGCTTTCTTTTATGATTTGGAGTATTGACCAAGCAATATCGGGTTTGTTCATGGTATAGATGTGTATGGGGCAGTCTGTGTTTTCCAAAAGTCCGCATATCTGACGGGCGGCGTATTCTATGCCCGCATTACGGAGGCCTTCGGGGTCGTTTTCATACTTATAGAGGATTCTTACTATCTCCGCGGGAAGGGATGCTCCGCAGGTAAATATCATTCGGGTAACCTGACCTTTGCTCAAAATAGGCATTATACCCGCAGAAACAGAGGACTTTATCCCCACCTGACGGACACGGTTAATGAAGTTGTAAAAGTTTTCGTTGGAGAAGAAGAGCTGGGAGAAAAAATGCTCCGCACCCAGGGCTTCCTTTCTTCTCATATAATATATATCTCTTTCTGGAGATTGGCTTTCCACGTGGCCTTCGGGATAACAGGCGGCGGAAACGCATAGTCCCGCATCCTTAATATATGGTATAAGGTCGGTGGCGTGAGCAAGCTGTCCCCTCATTCCGCCTTCCATCACGTCGCCGCGAAGAGCAAGAACGTTATCAACACCGGAAGCCTTCAGCTCTGCAAGCTGTGCTTTCACTTCCTCGACGGATGAGTTTATGCAGGTAAGGTGAGCCATACTCTCAATGCCGTAATCCTTCTTTATCATAGCCGAAAGCTCAGCGGTCTTTTGGGAATTTCCGCTTCCTCCCGCAGAATAGGTAACGCTTATGTAGTCGGGAGAGAGGGTTTTGAGCTCGTCAAGGGTCTGACGAAGGCTGTCAACCGACAAGTCTCCCTTTGGAGGAAATATTTCAAATGACACGGTGCGTCTGCCCCGCTCTGCCTTCATTTTTTCTATATCGGTTATTTTCATATCTGCTTCTCCGTCCAATAAATGTTATACAGATACATTTTAGCATATTTTCATATTAAAGTAAAGGGGGCTTTCCCCTGAAAAATACGAACAATAACAGAAATTTCCCCCATTTTCGCCATCTTTGCCTTGACAGGGGCTCTTTTCTAAAGTATAATGATACGTAGGCAAAACCGATAAAGGATAGTAAAAAAATGAAAAAATTCACTAAAATATTGGCTCTGATTCTTGCGGCCATTCTTTCCCTCTCCCTCTTTGCGGGATGCGGAGATATTGCAGAAGAGCTTTTTGACGTAGTCGATTTTATACTCGACAGCGAACAAACCTATTTTACAGACTTAAGTCGGATCGTAGCCATGTCGTTCTGTGAGCCAAGGAGTTGCATCAAGGATTTGTCTTCCTAAGACCGCTTGGCCTCCGACTTCTCCCTCTTTGCGGGATGCGGAGATATTGCAGAAGAGCTTTTTGACGTAGTCGATTTTATACTCGACAGCGAACAAACCTATTTTACAGACTT
>JAZSCR010000174.1:0-2463 GCA_045530715.1 Eubacteriales bacterium | reverse complement strand
TAAGACGCAGGCCGAAAGCTATATTCTCAAAAACGTTCAAATGGGGAAACAGCGCGTACTTCTGGAATACGGTGTTTACGGAACGCTTATAAGGAGGCAATGCGTTTATACATTTACCTGCAAAAAAAACATTACCGCTATCCTGATGTGTAAAACCGCCAATTATGCGCAGAGTGGTGGTCTTACCGCATCCACTTGGACCCAGTAATGTTACGAATTCCTTATCCTTTATTTCAAGATTGATTTTGTCGAGAATTACCTCGCCGTCAAATGCGACCGAAATATCTTCAAGTCTGATTATCGCATCTGCCATCTATCTATCTCCCATCTGAATACTGTATTTTTTATACACCACAGTCATACACACTCTGTGGAAGCGGAGGCTACTGCCGCCTCATATTCCTTAGCAGGGAATATATATAAATAAAGAAAAAAATCAATTGCCGCGGCAAAAATAAACGTAAAAACGAAGACTGCACTTCGGCAACAGACTTTTATGTAATAATAATATACTATTTGCAGAATTTTGTCAAGTGTTTTATATGAATTTTTGTTTACTTTTGAAGATTTTTTAATTCAAATGAAAAACCCTTATAAGAAGAAAAAAACGGAGTGGTTGTTATTTTCTTTCCGTTGAGATAATCAAGAGCCGTTGGCTCGCCCTCAAAAGCGAATTCAAGCTCAACCGAAGCCAGCGCCTGATACATAAAAGGACAGTCTTTATCCTTGGTTCCGTACTTTGTATCTCCCAGAAGAGGATGACCGATAAAAGCCATATGCGCGCGTATCTGGTGGGTTCTTCCGGTCTGTAATCCTATACGCAAAAGAGAGACTTTGCCGTCGGTGGCCAAAACCTCGTAGGACGTTATTATTTCCTTCGACCCGTTCTTTTTATCCGCAGTTACTCTTACAATATTTTCCGCAGAATCCTTTTTAAGCCACGCATAGAGAGTATCACTCTTTTTAGGCATAACCCCATAAACAAGACAAAGATAGCTTTTCTTAACTTCTCTGTTTTTTATTTTAAGGTTCATTACACGCAGGGCTTCCGCATTTTTTGCTGCAATAACCAGCCCCTGAGTGTTTTTATCAAGACGGTTGCAAAGTGCAGGTGAAAACGCTTGTTCACTCTGCGGATCATATTCACCTTTATTATACAGATATGCCTTTACGTGATTTGCGAGAGTATTGTAGCTTTCTTTGTCATCACTCTGAGATATTAAGCCCGCAGGTTTATCCACTATTAAAACGTTTTCATCCTCGTACGCCACGGCAAAAGAGGGCTTTACAGACAAAAAGCTATCCTTCTTTATTTTTTCCGCCTCTGCCCCACCGAAAAACTCGTCGCTTATATAAAAATTCAGGACGTCACCCTCAAAGAGCATAGTATTACCCTTCGTTTGTTTTACGCCGTTCACTCTTACGCATTTGAGTCGCAGATATTTCTGAATAAGGCTCTTTGGCATAGTTGGAAATTTCTTTTCCATAAACCTATCAAGCCGCTGCCCGCCGTCGTTACGACCTATTTTCACTTCACGCATATTACACCGTATATTTCAGGTAAATTTAGAGAAGAAACGCTATCCGGAAGATAGCGTTTCTTCGATTAGAGTCAAATTCGTTTATACGCTTATCTCTTAAGGAGAGCTGCGCCGATAATACCCGCGTCGTTACCGAGAGCAGCAATAGAGATCTTCTGCTCAGGATGGAGTCCGCCGCCGTAAGTATTAGTGTTAACGAAGGCCTTAAGAGGATTAAGGAGATAATCGCCTTCGTTACAGATACCGCCGCCGATAAGGATAACTTCGGGTCTGAATACGTTAACGATGTCAACCAGGCCTTCGGCTATGTATTCGATATAGTTCTTAACGACTTCAAGAGCTACTTCGTCACCCTTCTTCGCAGCGTCAAAAGCAGTTCTGCCGCTTACCTTACCCTCGGCCTCTGCTACTTTTGTCATAAGGGATTCGGGATGAGCTTCCATCGCAGCCTTGGTCTGTCTGATAAGAGCGGTAGCAGAAGCATAGGCTTCCCAGCAGCCTTTTCTGCCGCAAGAACACTGTTCACCGTTATGAACAACTACGATATGGCCCATTTCTGCACCTGCGGAATACTGACCTTCGTAGATTTCTCCGTTAATAACGATACCGCCGCCAACACCGGTACCAAGAGTAATCATTACCGCATTTTTGTAACCTTTAGCTGCACCGGCAATAACCTCACCGAGAGCGGCAACGTTTGCATCGTTACCGATGTAAACGGGCTTGTCTATATACTTCTGAAGAATAGCCTTCATGGGGATGTTGCGGCCGTTCTGGAAGTTATTTGCATAAACAAGAACGCCGTTTTCGGTATCAAGGGAACCGGGAGAGCCAATACCGATGCTCTTAACTTCATCAAGGGAAACGTTATTTTCCTTAAGAAGAGAAAGAGTGCAGTCTGCCATATCCTTTATAATTTCCT
>JAZSCR010000017.1:0-3775 GCA_045530715.1 Eubacteriales bacterium | reverse complement strand
AGGGCCTACGAAAACTATAAATTCTTTATCGGCAATATCAAGGTTGAAATCGTCTACCGCAACCGTGTCCTTGCCGTATACTTTTTTAACGTTTGTTAATTTAACTGTTGCCATATTATCTAAAACCTCCAATATTAGCCTTTTACCGCGCCGCCGGTAACACCCTCAACGTAATACTTCTGCAATGCGAGGAATACGGCAGTAACGGGAATTGCAACTATAACGCCTGCGGCACAGAACATGGTGTAGTTTTCGTTTACCATGGTCTTTGAGAGCCACTCAAACATACCCACCGCAACGCTCATACCCGCGCTGTTTTCGTGGATAAGGTAGCTTGCAAGCATAAAGTCGCCCCAGGGAGCCATAAAGCCCATGAGTATGGTGTAAATAACTATAGGCTTGGAGAGAGGAAGGATAACCTTGTGGAATACCTGAAATCTGGTAGCTCCGTCAACTCTTGCCGCCTCATCAAGGCTCTTGGGTATGGTATCAAAGAAGCCCTTGGATACGTAATAACCCATACCACTACTTGCACAATAAACGATAATAAGGCCTATGGGCGCCATATTCAGAGTCAGCCCAAAGTCGGAAAATACCTTATAAATGAGTATCATAGTAAGGAAGCCGGGGAACATTCCCAAGATGAGCATAAAGTTCATAAGGCCCTTTCTTCCCTTGAAACGAAGACGGGAAAGAACGTAGCTCATTGTGAGGACGAATACCGTCTGAAGCACTGCGGTACAGACACCCATAAACCCGGTATTCAAAAACCAGGTCATAAAGTCGGTTTCCTTAAAAAGTCTTATATAGTTGTCAAAGCCGAATTCTTTGGGCCAGAGGTAACTTACCTGACCGGCATACTCAACTCTGAAGGACTCGAGAACTATACCGAAGAAGGGAAAGAGCCAGATAACGGTGATTGCCGCAAGGATAAGATAAACGGTGAGATTGCTCAATCTCCTGCTGGCCTTTGCGCCCAGACCTGTCTTTTTTATAGACTTTGTTTCTGTTTTTTTCATCATCTGTAATCCTCCTCATTTTTAGTTGACGGGATCACGTTGTAAACTATGAGGGACAGCACAGCGACAACTATAAACACCAAAATACCTATAATCGAAGCACTGTAGTACTTACTTTCTGCACTGTTAAGAGTCATCTTATACAGCCAGGTTATGAGAAGGTCGGTGTAGGTTACCGAAACGCCGCCCGCCGTACCTATCTCGGTATTTATAAGCTGGTTATTCTGGGTCAGCAGGTAGATAACGTTGAAGTTATTAAGGTTACCTACGAAGCTGGTAAGCAGGTAGGGGCCCATAACGAACATCATATAGGGAAGGGTTATCTTGGTGTACTGCTGGAGTGAATTTGCTCCGTCGATACGGGAAGACTCGTAAAGGTCCTGGGGAATATTCATAAGAATACCCGTAGCCATAAGCATAATATAAGGAATACCTACCCAGATATTAAGAACGATAAGAAGAATCTTTGCAGATACGGGGTTTTGCCACAAAGACTGCTGGTTTGCATCAATCATAGCCTGGGGAAGGAGATTCCAGTTAAGAAGAAGCTTACCTATAATACCCGTAGCGTCAAAGAGCTTTGCAACGTAAAGAAGAGATACGAACTGGGGAATGGCTATGGTCATTACCAATGCTGTTCTCCAGAATTTCTTTATTCTTATCCCCTTCTTGTTTATCATTATTGCCACGAACATACCAAGGAAGTAGTTTGTGAAGGTGGCAAAGAACGCCCACATAAGGGTCCAGGAAAGTATCTCGCCAAAGGCAAGACCCAAGCCGCCCTTACCGAAGTCGAGAAGGTCGTTAAAATTCTCAAGACCTACCCAGCTGAAGAGATTTGAATATCCATCGTGTGCGGCGTCGTAGCTGGTGAAGGCTATAAGAACCATGTAAATAATGGGGAGAACAGTGAAAGCAAGAATACCCGCAAGAGGAAGGGAAAGAAGGGTCTTGTGGAACTGGTCGTCAAGGAGAGATTTCATATCGTCCTTGCCACTCTTTATCTTCTTGCCCTGAGCAGTGATATCCATACAGATACGGCACTGCTTTACCTGCAATCTCCAGGTCCAAATAAAAGCAATAATGAATATAATGGTCAAAAGTCCGTAAAGAAGGACCTTTACGGAGTCGTCACCGGGAACCCATATATCGGTATCGTAGATGGCGTCATACTGGAATCCGCCCTGAACAGTACCGATGGTAGCGCCTGTTTGGAACCAGTTGCCCTTTGCAAGCCAATAAAGACCTCCGCTGGGAACGAACATATATCCGAAGAAAATTATCTCAAACAAAAGGAAGAAAATACCGCGGAGTATCTGTCCGTAGTATATATTGCCAAAGCCGAAGATAAAGAACGAAAGCTTAACAGCCCAGTTACCCTTATAGAAGGTGCGACCTATATCGCAAAACTCGTTCTTTATTGCCAGTCCGCAATTCTTGAAAAGCTCCAGTATTTTCACTCCCACACCCTTAAACCAACCGGGAATGGCGAAGAAAAACAGCTTAAGCTTGTATAATAAGGCTTCGAATTTATTAAGCTTTAAATATTCGAGATCACTTAATCTTTTCATACGCTTAAAACCAACTCCTTTTCAGAATTAGGAAGGCATTGTTAGTCGGTACACAAAAGACCAATTCTTGTATATCGGCTAACAATGCCTTTTATACCGAGGGGGAGCCGTTGGGCTCCCCCTCTAACCTCATATAAGGTAGATTTTATTCAACGGGAATAAGGGTAATGGTTGCAGTAGTGCCGTCGTAAGTGAGCTGAACCTGATACTTACCGGCAGTTTCAACAACGATATTATCGCCGCCGGGAACGCCGTCAACACCAAAGTTAACGTCCCAAGAAGCACCCTGTCTTACCTTGAATTCTTCGCCCGCGTTGAGGGTAAGAACGTCAGATGTGTAGGTACCTGCGGGTTCTTCGGTCATGGGGAAGTCGGTATCCCAGTTGGTGCCGCAAATGCCGCCGATAACGCTCCAAGCGTTCTTCTGTTCATCAGTCATGGAGAGAACGCCGGTGATAGCTGCGGTGTATTCGTCAAGAGCAGTCTGAAGATCAGCTTCGGAGGTAGCAGCCTTAGCGTCTGCGCCAAGAACTTTAGCTATATCCCACCAAGAACCGTGGATCTGACCCTGGGGAATACCGTATTCGCCCTGCTTAGCAAGAGCAGCGAGGGAGATGTTGGACTGAACAGCTTCAGAAGCCTGAGCAGCCTTGTTGGAGGGACCCCACTGGAACTGCTGATATCTCTGGAGCTGGCACTCTTCGTTGGTGAGGTACTGAGCAAGGAGAGAAAGAACAGCGGCCTTCTTAGCATCAGCCTGGGGCTTAACACCCATAAGCTTGTTGCCGGTGTAGGAGCCGAGGTGATAGGACTGACCGTCTACTTCGAAGGAAGGAAGATCGGTAGCGCCGAGGTTTTCGCCGAAGTGTTCTGCAGCAGCGTTAGCAGCCCAGATACCGGTGATAATTACGCCTGCATCGGTAAAGACGTCAGCGTTAGAGTCGTATGCGGGGGACTTGGCAAGCTTTTCCATACCCTTCATGGCTGCAAGACCTGCTGCAGAGTTGAAGGTATCGTCAACTGCATTGAAGTTGCCTTCTGCGTCCATAGTCCAGTTGGAGTGACAACCGGTAGCGAAGAAGAAGGAAGCGGTGTACCAAGCGTTTTCGAGAGCGTAACGGAACTTAACGTTGTTAGCTTCGCAAGCAGCGATGATCTTTTCGAGGCTTTCAGCGTCTTCAGCAG
>JAZSCR010000172.1:0-12637 GCA_045530715.1 Eubacteriales bacterium | reverse complement strand
TTATTTCTTCAACGGTGTGGGAAAGAACGAACTCTACGTTTTCCTTTTCTCTCAGTATTGCAACCGTCTTTTCTTCGCCTCTGAATTCATCTCTTCTGTGAACCAGATATACCTTTGAGCAATAGGCGGAGAGGAACTGTGCATCCTGGAGAGCTGTGCTTCCGCCGCCGATTACGGCAACATCCTTACCCTTGAAAAATGCTCCGTCGCAAACTGCGCAGTATGACACGCCTCTGCCCGTAAGCTCGGCTTCTTTTGCTACACCCAAGGGACGGCTTTTTGCGCCCGTTGCTATAATAACAGACTTTGCCGTGAGGGTGCGCATATCGGTTTTGATTTCAAATGTGGTGCCTGTTTTTGTAACGGATTCAGCCTTTTCAAAGGTTATTTCAGCTCCCAGGTCTGCGGCCTGGGTATAAAGGGCTTCGGCAAATTCAATGCCGCTTATCTGCTTTATTCCGGGATAATTTTCTACGTTGGGGGAGGTTACTATCTGCCCCCCAATACCTTCCTGTTCAAGAAGAATAACGGATTTGCCCGCTCTTTTTGCATATATGGCGGCGGTCATGCCTGCGGTGCCTCCACCGATAACAACTATATCGTAATCCATATTTTTTTCTCCGATTCATTTTATGGACAGAGCGTTGAGGAAAAACTCAACGCTCTTGTGTTTTTATTTGTTTTCTGCAATATATTTTCTGATGTTTGAGGGGTTAACATACAGGGTAACATTTCCATCCTTAACGTCTGCAAGGGTGGGTGCCTGTCTGATATCAAAGGCTATTGCAAGATCGGGATTCTCTTCTGCATCTATAACCGTGTAGGCTATTCCTGCCTGGTCAAGGGTGACCTTTGCTATTTTGCAGTTGGGACAGGTCTTGGTGGTAAAGAGGTAAAGGCCGTTTTCTATAGTCTGGGGAGCCTCAATGGTAGGTTCTTCCTTTACTTCCTCAACCTTACGAGACTTCTTAAGAACGGACTTTCTTATATCGTAAAGCTTTCTATCCTTGAATTCCTGAAGCTTACCGTCGTTCCAGTTCTGTACGGGTCTGTAGTATCCGGTTATACGGCTGTATACTTCGGCGTTTTCACCGCAAATGGGGCACTTGAAGTGTTCACCTGCGATATAACCGTGAGTCTTACATACGGTATAGGTGGGGGAGATTGAATAGTAGGGGAGTCTGTAGTTTTCAGCTATCTTGCGAACAAGGGTAGCGGCAGACTTCCAAGTGGGGAGCTTTTCACCAAGGAACGCGTGGAAAACGGTACCCGAGGTGTAAAGGGTGTGAAGCTCATCCTGAATATCAAGAGCAGTGAAGATATCTTCGGTATATCCAACGGGGAGGTGAGAGCTGTTGGTATAATAAGGAGTATCGTCCTCTGCCTTTGCGGCGGTAATAATATCGGGATATCTTTCAATGTCCTTGGATGCAAGTCTAAAGGAAGTGGATTCCGCGGGAGTTGCTTCCAGGTTGTAGAGGTCGCCGTACTTTTCCTGATAGTCGGAAAGTCTGTTTCTCATATGATTGAGTACGTCTACTGCGAACTTCTGTGCTTTTTCCTGGGTGAGGTTTTCGCCTATCCAGTTTGCGTTAAGACAAGCTTCGTTCATACCAACAAGACCAATGGTGGTGAAATGGTTGTCAAAGTGGCCGAGATATCTCTTAGTGTAGGGATAGAGACCTTCGTTGAGAAGTCTGGTAACAACGGTTCTCTTGGTGTGGAGAGAACGGGCTGCAATATCCATAAGCTTGTTAAGACGCTTGTAGAATTCCTCTTCGGTCTTTGCAAGATATGCGATTCTGGGAAGGTTTATGGTAACTACGCCGATGGAGCCCGTGCTTTCGCCGCTTCCGAAGAAACCGCCGGATTTCTTTCTCAGTTCTCTGAGGTCAAGACGCAGACGGCAGCACATACTACGTACGTCGTTGGGTTCCATATCACTGTTGATGTAGTTAGAGAAGTAGGGAGTACCGTATTTAGCGGTCATTTCAAAGAGAAGCTTGTTGTTCTCGGTTTCAGACCAGTCGAAATCTTTGGTAATAGAATAGGTGGGGATGGGATACTGGAATCCTCTGCCGTTGGCGTCGCCGTTTATCATTATTTCGATAAAGGCTTTGTTTACCATATCCATTTCCTTCTTACAGTCGCCGTAGGTGAAGTCCATTTCCTTACCGCCTACGATTGCGGGCTGATTTTCAAGGTCCTTGGGAACGGTCCAGTCAAGGGTTATGTTAGAGAAGGGAGCCTGGGTACCCCAACGGGAGGGGGTATTTACGCCGTAAATAAAGGATTCGATACACTTAACTACCTGAGAGTAGGAAAGATTGTCTACCTTTACAAAGGGAGCAAGATAGGTATCAAAGGAGGAGAATGCCTGAGCGCCTGCCCATTCGTTCTGCATAATACCGAGGAAGTTTACCATCTGGTTGCAGAGGGTGGCGAGGTGGCTTGCGGGGGAGGAGGTTATCTTGCCGGGGATACCGCCAAGACCTTCTTTAATAAGCTGACGGAGAGACCAACCTGCACAGTAACCGGTAAGCATGGAAAGGTCGTGGATGTGCATATCGGCATTTCTGTGTGCGTTGGCAATTTCTTCATCATATACTTCGGAAAGCCAGTAGTTTGCGGTTATAGCGCCGGAGTTGTGAAGGATAAGACCGCCTACAGAATAAGTAACGGTGGAGTTTTCCTTAACTCTCCAGTCGGTGTTATAAACATATCTGTCTACCAGATCCTTATAGTCAAGGATGGTGGACTTCATGTTACGGATCTTTTCGCGGTTCTTACGGTAAAGAATGTAGGCCTTTGCAATATCTGCGTAACCTGCCTGGATAAGAACGGACTCAACGCTGTCCTGAATATCCTCAACCTTTACCAGATCGTTTTCTATCTTTGTGGAATAATCAGCCGTAACCTTAAGTGCTAACAAATCTATAATGTCAGCAGTATAGGGCTTGTTCTGCGCTTCAAATGCGCTGGTAATAGCCTTGCTGATTTTAGAGATGTTAAATTCGGTTATCTTACCGTCTCTTTTAACTACTTGATACATGTCTCGCTCCTTTTTACGGATCTCCATCCGTCGGTTTTTTTATGTAAGGTGCCTTTGACAAAGAGGGCACTATGCCCTTGTCAGGCGTTCGGTTCGTGTCAAATTATAACATAAGAGCCCTACTTTGTCAATAGGGCTCTTACACAATATATGGAAATTTTTTATGTTTTTTTAGTGAAACATGCACAATATGTTGTGGTCAGTCAATTCCTCTAAGTTCGGCCGAAATGCCGTTTTTCCGCACAGTTGCAAGGAAATCAAAGAGTTCGTCCCTGGAAGGGGCAGAAAGTCCGCTACCCAAGATATTGCCCGAATCGGTAAATGCTTGGATAAAATATTTTTTGCAACCCTTTATCATCTCAGATATTCTTTCAAAGTCCTCTGCAGAGTGAAGCTCCTTTACTACGGTGGTTCTGAACTCGTAGTCTATACCGGCATTCATAATAGCAGCAATGCTTTCGTATATGGGAGCCATGCTCATTCCTTCAAGACCTGCCGTGAGGGGATACTTTTCGGGGGAGTTTTTTATATCCATAGCCACGTAGTCAACCAGACCTGCGTTAAGGATATCCTTTAACCTTTTACTCAAGTAACCGTTTGTGTCAAGCTTTATAAGCTTGCCCGTGGCCTTGATTTTTTCAAGGAATAAGGGGAGATCTTTTTCCAACAAGGGTTCTCCTCCCGTTATGCAGACTGCTTCCAGAGTGTTCTTTCTTTTTTCAAGATAATCCAGAATTTCCTGCTCGGTAAAGGGCTCGTTTTCGTCGGGCTCTGTTACCAGTGAAGCGTTGTGACAGAAGGGGCATCTGAAGTTGCAACCGCCCGTAAAAATTGTGCAGGCCATAAGTCCCGGATAGTCCAATAGGGTAAGCTTTTGAAAGCCTTGTATGTTCATGATTTTCCTCGTTGAATTCTAGTTTTTATATGGTTTAATCAAGGTATACGATCTTGCCCGTATCGGCAGATTCCTGACACGCCATACAGAGCTTAAGGGTCTTCAATGCATCTGAATAGGGGGAACGTACGGTGGAGGTGTCTCCCGTCTTTACAGCGTCGATAAATCCTCTGTCAATGAGTGCGTTCTGGTTGCAATTTCTCTCTATTGTAACCTCGCCGTCCTTGTCCTTAAGGGTTACCGTTCTTCTCAAATTATAGTGTACGGTAGCATCCTCGCAATAGATGCTCATACCGTTGGGAACCATACCTCTCGCAGTGGGATAACAGCCTGTTTTTATTGAGGCAACTGAGCCGTTTTTCATCTTTATAAGAGCCGTGGTAAAGTCGTCCACGTTAAAGCCTTCAACGCCTCTTGCTTCGGGATCTACCATGCCTCTGTGCTTAATGCAGTAAACGCTTTCGGCTTCGCCGCAAACCTGTCTGAGCATATCGAAAAGGTGTATATTCTGTTCGACTATCTGGCCGCCCGAGGTTTCAAACTTTCTCCACCACCATACGGAGGGTATGGTGTCTACCCAAGAGGCTTCTACCTGGGCCACTTTTCTGCCCTTTATAAACTCGAGAGTTTTTTCGGTTATATCCTGATATCTGTCCTGAAAACCAACGCTGGCAATAATGCCTTTTTCTTCAATCATTTTGCCTATCTTTTCGGCAAGCTCATACTGAAGAGCCATGGGCTTTTCAATAAGAAAATGGATGCCTCGTTCTATTACTGCAAATTCAATTTCACCGTGAACGTGAGGGGGAACGGCTATGGTTACGGCTTGAGGTTTTACCTCGTCAAGCATAATACGAAAATCGGTATAGCACTTGCCTGTTCCTGCTGTCTCGGCGAACTTTTCTGCTCTCTCTTCTATAATGTCACAGAAGCCTACCAGCTCTACGTCGTCAAAGGTGACCAGACCTTTGAGGTGGGCGTTTGCTCTGCCTCCGCATCCTATCATTGCTACTCTAATCTTGCTCATAAATCTGAACCTCCGTGGACTGTGTCAACAGTTTCTATCCCGTATATATTAGCACAAGTTTTTCGGACTGTCAATACCAAAATTGCACAAGGTTAGGGTGGTACAAAACAATTTTTTTGCAAAATTGTCTTAAAGTCTTTTTTATCTTCCGTAAAGACCTAAAAAATTCAGAAATCCAACCTCTTTTTTTGGCGATTAGGTATTTACTTTTTGCCCGAACTGTGATATAATAGAGTGAAGTATATTTATATAGAAGCGTAGCCTGCGTTTTTTTACCCAATATGCCTCTTTTGTCAGAGGCGTTTCGTACGGCTTTTGTTTCAAAATACAAGGAGATTGAAATGAGAAGATTTTTTACCTCGGAATCCGTTACTGAAGGCCATCCCGATAAAATTTGCGACAGGATATCCGATTCAATACTTGACGAAATGCTCAAGCAGGATCCCAACGCCAGAGTTGCCTGCGAAACCGTTGTTACCACCGGTATGGTAATGATAGTGGGTGAAATAACCCTTAAAGACGGATACGTTGATATTCCCAAGACTGTAAGACAGGTAATCAAGGAGATAGGTTACGACAGAGCCAAGTACGGCTTTGACTGCGACACCTGCTCCGTTCTTACCTCCATTGACGAGCAGTCTCCCGATATCGCTATGGGTGTTGACAGAGATGGTGCCGGTGACCAGGGTATGATGTTCGGTTATGCCTGTGACGAGACCGATACTCTTATGCCCATGCCTATATACTATGCTCATAAGCTTGCCCTTCGTCTTACCGAGGTTAGAAAGAAGGAGATTCTTCCTTTCCTCCGTCCCGACGGAAAGACTCAGGTAACAGTAGAGTACGAAGACGATAAGCCCGTAAGAATAGATACCGTAGTTATCTCTTCCCAGCACAGCAGTATGGTAAGCCACGAGGCTATAACCAAGGGACTTATTACCGAGGTTATAAACAAGGTTATTCCTGCCGAACTTATGGATGAGAATACAAAGATATTCATTAACCCCACCGGCCAGTTTATTATCGGCGGTCCTCAGGGCGACAGCGGTCTTACCGGACGTAAGATAATCGTTGATACCTACGGCGGATACGCTTGTCACGGCGGTGGAGCCTTCTCCGGTAAGGACCCCACAAAGGTTGACAGAAGTGCCGCTTACATGGCAAGATATATTGCAAAGAACGTTGTTAAGGCAGGTCTTGCCTCCAGATGTGAGGTTCAGCTTGCTTATGCTATCGGCGTTGCAGAGCCCGTAAGCGTTCTTGTTGATACCAAGGGCACCGCTACCGTATCCGAAGATAAGATTGTTGATGCCGTAAGAGAAGTATTCCCCCTCACTCCCAAGGGAATAATCGAAGAACTCGACCTCAAGAAGCCCATTTACGCAGCCCTTTCCGCATACGGACATATGGGTAGAGAAGATCTGGGTGTAAGATGGGAAGACTGCGATAAGGTTGAAGCTCTTATCAAGGCAGTTGGAAAGTAAAAACGAAAGAAGTCTGTTATACAATGAAACCCTTTAAGTCTGACTGTCATATACACAGTCGATTTTCTCCAGACGGCAGAGGTACAGAGCCCGAAGCCGTTGTGACTGCGGCCATTGAGGCTGGGCTTGACGGAATATGCTTTACCGACCATTGCGAGTGTAATGACAACGTAAGTATCCCTCCCGAGTTTCCCCGTTGGCCTGCTCTTGACCATGAAGAGTATTTTAAAACTATATCTGCGCTCAAAGGAAAATATCCCCTGAAGATTTCCGTGGGTGTTGAGATTGGGCAGGGAACACAGGGGCTTGAATATGCCCAGCGTTATATTGATTCTCATTCCTGGGACTTTATCCTTGCTTCCAACCACAACATACGCAATGAATACGATTTTTCATATATGGATTATACCGATAAGGACATAGACGACCTTTGTCGCAGATATTTCGAAGAACTCTACGAGGTCGTCCAGTGGGGACAGTTTGACGTTCTTGCTCATCTGTTTTACTTTATCAGATACGTATACAAAGCAGGTTACGAAATAGACATCAACAATTACAACGGAATGATGGCTGATATTTTTAAACTCCTCGTTTCCACGGGTAAGGGTATGGAGATAAATACCTCAAGTATTGCAGGTCCTTACGGTAAGACCATTCCCGGACTTGAGCAGCTTAAGCTTTTCCGTCAGCTTGGCGGAGAGATAGTTACTATCGGTTCAGATGCTCACGTTCCCCAAAACGTCGGACTGGGCGGTGATCTTGCCCGCGAAATGATGCGAGAGGCAGGATTTAAGTACGTAGCCTTCTATGAGGCACGTAAGCCACAGTTTATGCCCATATAAGATTAACTTAAAAGGTGAAAAGATCATAATGAAGCCCTTCAGAGCAGATTATCATACCCATTGCTGTTTTTCTCCCGATACGGGAGGTACGCTTCCCACACAGAATATTGACGCCGCCCTCGCAAAGGGTTTGGACGCTCTTATGTTTACAGATCATTGCGAGTGTAATACCCACACAGGTACCTGTCCTTTTCCCAAGCCTTGGCCCGATATGGACTATGAGCATTACTTCGAGTATTGCTCTTCTTTGAAAGGTAAGTATCCTATACAGCTGGGAGTTGGCATTGAAATAGGTCAGCCTCTTCAGGGGCTTGAGTATGCAGAGAAAATGGTCTCTGTAAAGCCCTGGGATATGATACTTGCTTCAAATCATAACATCGTAGGCGAGCCTGACTTCTGTCTTATGGAGTATGAGGGCAGAGATTTAGACGATATCTGCAACAGATATTTTGCCGAGCTTTACGATATAGTAAAATGGGGAAAGTTTGACGTCCTCTCTCACCTTTACTATTTTATAAAATACATAAGTGTTAAAAATCTACCCGAAATAGACTTTACAAGGTTTGACGGGGCTATATCCGAAATATTCAAACTCCTTATACAGACAGGAAAGGGGCTTGAGGTAAATACATCTTGTATGCCTATAAAACAGTACGGTAAACCTGTGCCCAATCTTGTCCATCTCAAAATGTACAGAGAGCTTGGCGGCGAGCTTATTACTATAGGCTCCGATTCCCATAAAGGTGCCGATATCGGTACGGGTATTGACGAAACCATAGAACTTCTTAAAGAGGCGGGATTCAGATACGTGGCCTCATATGAGGGCAGAAAACCCACCCTCCGCCCCATAGCTTAACACCCATACGAAAGGAAAATGCAGTATGACCATAAAAGAAAGAGTACTTAAGTTTCTTGAAGAAAACTCTTGTTATACCCCCGAAAATATAGCGGCGGCGCTTTCTGTAGGCGTAGACGAGGTAAAGGCCGTAATAGCAGAATGTGAAGCGGACGGAACCTTGTTGGGATACACTGCCGTAGTTGACTGGAGTAAGACAGGCACTGAAAGATGTAACGCCATAATCGAGATAAACGTTGAAACCAAGACGGGCGACGGCTTTGAGGCAGTAGCTCGTCAGATATGCGCCCTTCCCGAAGTAACTGCTCTTTATCTTATGTCGGGCGGTTTTGACTTTGCCGTAATGATAGAAGGTCGAAGCATGAGAGAGGTTGCCATGTTCGTTTATCAGAAGCTTGCCGTTATAGACGGCGTTACGGGCACCGCTACCCACTTCGTACTCAACAAGTATAAGGATAAGAACATGACGTTCGGAACACCGGAAAAGGATGAACGCGAATGGGTCTGATTTAAGGACTCTTTGCTGTAAATACAGGAACTATGATAGATTACGAGAAAATTTTATCAAAGACTGCGGTCAATATAAAGCCTTCGGGTATAAGAAAGTTCTTTGACCTTGCCAGCAGTATGAAGGATTGTATATCCTTGGGCGTGGGTGAGCCCGACTTCAATACTCCCTGGCATATCCGTAACGAAGGTATAAGAACTCTTCAG
Organism: Eubacteriales bacterium; assembly: GCA_045530715.1. Lineage (GTDB taxonomy): Bacteria > Bacillota > Clostridia > Oscillospirales > UBA644 > JAZQLP01. Next base: position 3,767 of record JAZSCR010000172.1, on the reverse strand, counting down.
CTGGGCAAAACCAAATATACCGCAAACGCAGGTCTGGAATCTCTCCGAAGAGAAATATCCGACTATATGAACAGAAGATATAACCTTGACTATTCTCCCGAGAACCAGATATTAGTTACGGTAGGTGGCAGTGAGGGTATAGACGTGGCTTTAAGAGCTCTTCTCAATCCCGGCGACGAGGTTCTCGTTCCCGAGCCTTCCTTTGTTTGCTACAAGCCTCTTGCAGAACTTGCGGGTGGCGTTGCCATACCCCTTCCCACCTATGAGAAGGATAATTTCAGACTTATGCCCGAAACGGTAAAGGCAGCCATAACCGAGAAAACCAAGGTTCTTATTATGCCTTTCCCCAATAATCCCACGGGCGGAATTATGAGCCTTGAGGATTATAACGCCATTGCAAAGGTTATCAAGGACACCGACATTATCGTTATAACAGACGAAATATATAATGAACTCACCTATACCAAGGAAAAATCTCCCTCCTTTGCCAATGCGGATGGTATGTATGAGCGTACCGTTATCGTAAACGGCTTTTCCAAGGCCTATTCAATGACAGGCTGGAGAATGGGTTATCTTTGCGCTCCCAAGGAGATAGTAAAGGTAATGATAAAGCTCCACCAGTTCGGTATAATGAGCGCTCCCACCACTTCCCAGTACGCCGCTATCGAGGCATTGAGAAACGGTGACGAGGACATCGCCGAAATGAAGGGGCACTACAATATGAGAAGACTTTTCCTTCTCGATGCCTTTAAGAGTATGGGTATCCATTGTTTTGAACCTCTCGGCGCATTTTACGCTTTCCCCAACGTGGGTGAGCTGGGCTTAAGCTCCGAGGAGTTCTGCCGTCGCTTCCTTGAAGAATACAAGGTTGCGATAGTTCCCGGAAACGCTTTTGGTGATAGCGGCGAGGGCTTTGTAAGAATATCCTACGCTTATTCTCTTGACCATTTAAATAAGGCTATGGACAGACTGGACAAGTTCGTCACGTCCATAAGAAGAGGAAACTGATGTCTGATTCAAAGACCACGGTATCACTTCTCAAAAACACCGAATATGACAGAACCGAATTGGTTTCTGCCGTTGAGAAGCATTTTGAAAATCTGGGCGGTATAGAAAATATAATCCCTCTTAACTCGAAGGTGGTTATAAAACCCAATCTTGTATCGGGCGAAAAGCCCGAGAAGGCAGTTACTGTACATCCTGATTTCGTATATGCAATAATTGAGGTTGTCAAAAGGCGGACTCCATATATAACCTTGGCCGAAAGTCCCGGTGGCCCCCACAACGATGCAAGACTGAAGGGAATATATAAGGTAACGGGAATGGCCGACCTTGACTGTGAAAAGGTTTATGAGCCCACCGTTAAAGAGATAGAATATCCCGAAGGCCTCAAATGCAAGACTTTTTCCGTTATAAAGGAGATTGCGGAGGCAGACGTTCTTATTTCCGCCGCAAAGCTTAAGACCCACGGAATGATGGCATATACAGGCGCTGTAAAGAACCTTTTCGGCGCAATCTTCTCCCTTGAGAAGGTTGAATACCATTTCAGATATAACGACAGAGCCGATTTTTCGGATATGATAATAGACCTTTGTCTGGCTCTTAAACCTACCATAAGCTTTATCGACGGTATTGTTGGAATGGAGGGCGAAGGCCCCACAAGCGGTACCCCCAAGGCTGCAAATTGCACCATAGCCTCTCTGAATTCCTTTGCCTGCGACGTTGTTGGAGCATCTCTTATTGGAATTGACGAGAGAATATCGGGGCAGCTTGCCCGTTCATATGACAGAGGCTTGACTCCCAGACTGGAAGATATAAATATAGTAGGCGACGACTTTAACTCCCTTAAAACCGAGTTTGAGGTTCCCGTATCCCTTGAAAATACCGTATCATTCGGATTTTTGAAGGTTTTACCCAAGGGGCTCCGTTCATTTATTGAAAGGGCTCTCTCGCCCAAGCCCGTTGTTATCCTGCCCGAGTGTATCGGTTGCGGCAAATGCGTTGAAAGCTGTCCCCAGAAAACCATATTTATCAAAGATAACAAAGCCGTAATAAAATACGGTAACTGTATCCGCTGTTACTGCTGTCAGGAGCTTTGTCCCCGTCATGCAGTAGAAGTACGGAGCAAGAAAATATATAAATTTAAGCTATGAAAACTCTCACTGCAAACGCTTACGCGAAGATAAATCTTACCCTTGACGTCTTTCCAAAAGGGGAGGACGGATATCACGAACTTCGCAGTATTATGCAAACCGTTTCTCTCTGTGACGAGGTTACGGTGACTCTTTCTTCCGAAAGCAAAGAGATAGTTTCCGATGCTACCCTTGCGGGAATAGAGAATGATATATGCGTAAGGGCGGCAAAAGCCTTTTGCGAAGCCTTTCTTCCAGAGCCTATGGGAATACATATAGGAATAAAGAAAAATATTCCCATTTCCGCAGGCCTCGGCGGCGGAAGCTCCGACGGAGCGGCGGTTATAAAGCTGCTTGCAAAGGAATTCGGAGTACAGGACAAACAAAAGCTTATAGAAATCAGCCGTAAAATAGGTTCCGACTTGCCCTTCTTCCTTGAAGGAGGTATGGCCCTTATTGAGGGAACGGGGGAGAAAATAACACCGTTATCTTATAGGTTTGAAAAACGGCTTCTTCTTGTAAAGCCCCAACAGGGAACTTCTGCGGGTGGGGTGTATGGGATATTTGATTCTCTTTGTGAGAAAGCGCCCCATACCACCGACGGAATGCTTTCTGCAATGTCTTGCGGAAGACTTGATTATTCACTGCTTTCAAACAGCCTTCAGACTGCGGCTATACAGGCGGCACCTCAAAGCGGAGAAATACTTCATCGCATGACCGAACTTTGCGCCGAAAAGGCTCTGGTCAGCGGAAGCGGAAGTACGGTTATTGGATTTTTTGCAGATAATTATATAGAGTCTGCGACTAAAGAACTTTCCACCTACGGATTTTGTGAACTATGTCAGTTCGTTTACTGATGTTAATAATATTTTTTATATAGGAGAACATACTAGTTATGCATTACATGGGATTAAATGAGATTAGAGAAAAATATCTCTCATTCTTTGAATCTAAGGATCATCTTCGTATGCCTTCGTTTTCTCTCGTTCCCCAGAACGACAAGAGTATTCTGCTCATAAACGCAGGTATGACCCCCCTGAAGCCTTACTTCAAGGGTGAAGAAACTCCTCCCAGAAAGCGCGTTACCACCTGTCAGAAGTGTATCCGCACCCCTGATATAGAAAGAATAGGAAAGACTGCCCGTCACGGCACCTTCTTTGAGATGCTGGGCAACTTCTCCTTCGGCGATTATTTCAAAAAGGAAGTTATTCCCTGGGCTTGGGAATTCATGACCACCGTTATGGAAATTCCCGAAGAAAAGCTCCACGTCACCGTATATCACGAGGACGATGAAGCCTATGATATCTGGCACAACGTTGTAGGACTTCCCGAATCCCATATTTCCAGATTCGGTAAGGAAGATAACTTCTGGGAGCACGGTGAAGGCCCCTGCGGTCCCTGTTCTGAGATATTCTTTGACAGAGGCCCCGATAAGGGCTGTGGCAGCCCCGACTGTAAGGTTGGTTGTGACTGCGACCGCTTTATGGAAGTATGGAACCTTGTATTTACCCAGTTCAATAACGACGGTAACGGCAACTACGAGCGTCTTAAGAACTGCAATATAGACACCGGTATGGGTCTTGAACGTCTTGCTTGCGTTATGCAGGGCGTTGACTCCCTTTTTGACGTTGATAC
>JAZSCR010000105.1:0-6774 GCA_045530715.1 Eubacteriales bacterium | reverse complement strand
GATCAATGGCCTTCAATCCCTTTTCAAGTACGGTACCGAAGTTAACCTTATGATACTTGAAGAGTTTCTCCGTGCTATTCTTGTCTTCGGGGTCTCTGTTGTAAAGATAAGCGACCCTCTTTGCAAAGAGCGCAGTGTCTGCGCCAAGCTCCAATGCGCGAAGAATAACGGTAGTGTCCGTGGTAAAGAAGGGATTTCCCGTTCCGCCGCCGACGATAACTATGTATCCATCCTCAAGATACCTTACGGCGTTAACACAGTTAAAAGTATCGCCAACGCTGGGCATAGCAACTGAAGTAAAGAGCTTAGCCTTTTGGCCTAATCTCTCAAGGGTGGAACGAATGGCAATAGAGTTGATGACCGTAGCCAACATTCCCATAGAGTCGGCTTCTGCGGGATTCATATTCCCTGCGCCTTTTCCTCTCCATATATTACCTGCACCAACCACTACCGCAACCTGACAACCGCACTGCGCGGCTTCTATAAGCTGCTTACAAGCAGTTTCAAGGCTCTGGGGGTCGAGAATAGAAGTATTTCCGGAACCTTCAGCGGGAGCAAGAGCCTCACCGCTTATCTTTATCACAACTCTTTTATAACGCAAATTGCTCATATCTGACATCCTTTCTTTTTATCGGCTTATTACTGAAAGGTAATCAGTCCTGAGCCATATTCCAAAGCTTTTCCAATTCAGCTTCGTTCTTGGGGTCAGCCAAGGTAACGTTATCGTAAAGCTTCCAGTTTTCAATATGGGTTGCGATACATCCGTCGGGCTTGGGTCCGAACTCACCGAGAGTTTCACACTCAAGAAAACGATGGTTTGTAAAGGTTTCAAAGGAACAGCCGTCGTCAGGATAAATACTGTCTATATAATGAGTAAATTCCTTCTTGAACATCATGCCGTCCTTAACGTAGAGGGCGCGACCGTCTTCAAGGTCAAGACCCAGTTTAAAGGAATCGGTATTATTTCTGTCCTGTCTGAGAGTAATGAACTTTTTACCGTAAAAGATTCTGGGGTCGGATATATTGCTGTATGTCCAGAATCTCAAGATCCTATTGGGCTGCATATAGGTATCTCTATCGTTCTGCTTGAGGATCTCAACGCCGTCCTTACCGAGAGCTGTCAAAGTCCAAAGAGCATAATCCTGGGATTCACCAGATTCATTGGTAACGCAATGGGTAAGTTTAAGTTCAGTGCCTTCTATAAACTCCACTTTAGTGGAAAGACGAAGACCGGTTATAGCCTGAACGTCGCTATGGAATATAGCACCGTTTTCTATCTTCTCATATCTTATGGGTTCATTGTCGGGATAGTAAGTTTCGGGATATTCAGGGGCTATCCAAAGACGGTGGCCGCCGTAAATATACCAGGTTTTATCCTCGCCGTACAGATATCTCATATCGTCATTGTCATATATCTGCTCTCTGTTTACGTCCTCAAAGAACATATTCTCGCGGCCACAAAAACCGTAACGGAGAATTCTGGGACCGATATCCAGAGTAACGAGAATATCAACTACGCCATTGGAAACCTCAAGGCATTTACCGAAGTTTTTGTAATCAATCTCACGGTAGCTCAGCATATTATTGCACCTCTTTAAAAAATTTGGTTTATACTGTCAAATATAATGAATTCGCTCGGAAGTCTTCTCCCGCAGGGAAAACGTTATCGGTATATAAATTATACATATCCGTCGATAGGGCTTCATACTTAACAAGCAAAGAGTCAGTCATATCAGCCGGCAACGTGTGATATATGGGCAAAGTTGCTTTCTTTCTCATTTCTGCCAGCAAATTACGCCCTTTTTCATTAAAGGCAAGTACCCGTATATACTCAGGCTCGGGAGAAAACTCCCTTATTCCGTAAGCCAAAGCAAGTACAGTGCGCCTTACGGCAGACATTGTGTATCTTTTGGTTTTTGCCCTATCATAAAGTTCATCTAAAGATACGGCGTCGGCATTCTTCAGTATTCGCTGACAAAGTCCCTCGTTGATTCCGTATATACGCTCAACGGAATCCCCTATCCTTTCTTTTCGAAGCATAGAAAGAATCGTTTTTTCAAAGGCTTTATTCGAAGCACGCCTTCCGCCTTCCATTTCTCTTTTATGAACCTCATAGGACTCTGGAGGTAAATATTTGGACACGTTCTCGCCCTGTTCAATAAGCCGTCTTACAGCCGATGCTGAGGCCCTTTTACTATCCTCCGGGGATTGGGCAGAATATTCGCTATCCCTATCGTGAGTAAAAGGAACGATGCTGCTGCCTGTCCGCATAAGGCTCTTTACATATTCAAAGCCTAAGAGGTCATTTGAAGACTCGGGAATAAAATCAGCTCCCAACTCAGCCATCCCCATAGCAACAGCCTTAGGATAAGCCACGCCTTCACTCATATAACTCTTTATAAGACCTTTTTGGTCCGCCTCAAAAAAGAACTTGGCCGCAGAAACAAACTTTTCACCATCCGCGGTCTCACTGCCAAAGCAGAGTGTATCAATTACGCCGCAAGAGTCGAGAGTCTTTACGGCACCGTAGGCAAACTTTTCAGAGGAGGATATACCGAACACAAAAGGAAGTTCTATAACCAAATCAGCGCCGCATCTTACGGCCACCTCTGCACGAGAATGCTTTCTCATAACAGCAGGTTCTCCGCGCTGGACGTGATCCCCGTTCATAATAACGGTAATGGTCTCTGCACCCGCAGCACGAATAATATCCAGTTGACGGCGATGCCCGTTATGAAAAGGATTGTACTCCGCTACTACGGCTGCATTTCTCATGTCCGATTCTCCGTATTTATTTTCAAATATCAATAGGTAACAATGCCCAAAGTTATACCTTTATCAGTATACTATAAACATGGAGAAAAATCAAGAGCTTTTTGTTATATTTTATTATATTTATATAAAAATTCAATAATGGTAACAAGTATTTTTGCGCAAAATGAATTCTGCCGGAGTTTCATACGAAACCCCGACAGAATTATGTACTGTTTTAATTACTTAACGAAGTCAACAACGGCCAAAATAATGCCGATAAGGCAATACAAACCGATAAGGGAGGATATAACGCCGAGCACCCAAGTGATAAGAGCGCCGATAACGGGAATACCGCCAAGAATAAGGTCGATCAGTCCGGTAACAAGACCGAGAACTACGGGAAGAACGATGTAGATAATAATGGTGATTACAAGGGAACCAATATTACCCTTCTTTACGCGCTTGTTAACGGGGAAAAATTTTGCGAGCTGTTCCATAATAAAATCTCCTTTTTAATTTATATACTAAAGGTCTTTTACAAGACGTTTCAGTCTTATTTTTTCGTTTTCAGACATTCTTTCTGTCTTTATGCAATAGAGTATAAGATCGTATACCGACCCGTCGTAAAGCTTTGTTATCAGATGATCGGTATCCTTTTGCATAACCTCTTCCTTGGTAACGTTGGCAGTGCAATAGAATCCGGGGTCCACCCTACGGATAACGTTCTTTTTAATAAGTCTTGAAATCATGGTGTAAACGGTTGTAGCTGACAACGCGATACTTCTGTTAAGAGAAGCAGCTATATCCTTTGCCTGCATAGTGCCGCCGTTTGCCCAGATAAGCTCCATGATACTGAATTCGGCTTCGCTGATACTCATAACAATCCTCCATCTTCACTTTCAGGTAAGAGTGATTTTGATTTCACCGTTTTCGGCATCAACGTTAACGCCGCTTACGGTCATATTTCCGTCGCAAATAGCGTTAACCACCCTATCCTCGATCTCTTTTTGGACCACGCGTCTTACGTTTCTTGCGCCGTATTCACGGCTATAGGATTTATCTGCAAGTAAAGCAAGCGCTTCCGCGGTATACTCAAAGGAGATCTCCTTCTCCGCAAAACCGTCCTTAAGATCCTGCAAATATATTTTAACGATATCGGGAAAGAGTTCTTTACCGAGAGGATCGAAAACTATTATTTCGTCGACTCTATTCAAGAATTCAGGACGAAGGAATTCCCCGAGAGCCTTTTTGGCCTTAGCTTCCGAAAGCTCCGCTTCGGTCTTATTGAAGCCCGCAGAGGTCCCCTTAATATTGGAACCGGCATTAGACGTCATTACTATAAGTGTATGCTCGAAGGACACCTTTACGCCGTGGGCGTCGGTTATGGTGCCGTCGTCAAGTATCTGCAGAAGAATATTAAGAACGTCGGGATGAGCCTTTTCTATTTCATCAAAAAGAACTACGGAATAAGGCTTTCTTCTTATTTTTTCAGTAAGCTGACCAGCCTCATCATATCCCACGTATCCCGGAGGCGAACCGATTATTCTGGAAACGGAATGCTTTTCCATAAATTCGCTCATATCAAGACGGATAAGAGTTTCGGGAGAATCGAAAAGCTCCTTTGACAAAAGCTTAACAAGCTCGGTCTTACCTACGCCGGTGGGTCCCGTGAAGATAAAGGATACAGGACGTTTTCTGGGGATAATGCTTATTCTTCCTCTCTTAACAGCGGCAGAAATAGCCTCTATTGCCCTATCCTGTCCCACTATTCTGCGGGAGAGATTGGTATTAAGATTCTTGAGCTTCTCCGTTTCGCCTTCACTTATCTTTGAAGCAGGGATAGCAGTCCAAAGCTCTATAACCGCATAGAGGTCGTCAACGGTAACGGAAGTAGAATCCACCACCATCTGAAGACTCTTTTGCTCCTCTTTGCGCTTAAGCTCGTCGGATTTAAGCTCTGCGAGAAGCATATAATCCTCTTCCGCTCTCTCTTCCTTGGTTTCTATAGCTTCTATTTTTTCTCTTATTTCTGCTAAGGCAATATCCACTCTTGCAAGCTTATCGTAAACGGGATTTTTAAGAACGGAATTAGAGCAGGCTTCATCTATAAGGTCAATAGCCTTATCGGGAAGAAAACGGTCTGTAATATATCGCTCGGAAAGCTCAACTGCTTTCTGGACGACCAGCATAGGAATCTTTATTTTGTGGAAATTCTCATAGTAACCCTTAATGCCTTTAAGCATTTCAGTAGCTTCGGAGATAGAAGGCTCGTCAACTGTAACGGGCTGGAATCTGCGTTCAAGAGCAGAATCTTTTTCAATATATTTCCTGTACTCGTTGAGGGTCGTAGCGCCTATAACCTGAATATCCCCTCTTGAAAGAGCGGGTTTCATCATATTGGCCGCAGACATAGTACCCTCGGAGTCTCCTGTAGCCACAAGATTGTGAACCTCGTCAATAACGAGAATAACGTTGCCGCGTTTTTTAACCTCTTCAATAAGACCCTTAACTCTGCTTTCAAACTGACCTCTGAACTGGGTACCTGCAACCAAAGCGGTAAGGTCAAGAAGATAAAGTTCTTTATTAATAAGCTTTTCGGGGACTTCCTTACGGGCTATTTTAAGAGCTATACCTTCGGCAATAGCAGTTTTTCCCACACCGGGTTCACCGATAAGGCAGGGATTGTTCTTGGTTCTACGGCAGAGAATCTGAATAACGCGGAATATCTCTCTGTCACGGCCAACAACGTCATCGAGCTTATTTTCCCTTGCTTTACGGGTAAGACAAAGACAGTACTGCTCAAGATACTTTGACTGTTCTCTCTGCTGTTTTTCGGTATTGGTTTCCTTTGTATTACCATGCTTTCCGACATCGGAATCTCCCTGCTCGGACAGGCCGCTTTTATCGTCGCGGGGTCTTGAAAGCAGACTTTTCATAGTATCAAAAGAGCTGGCAAAGTCCTTCTTCAGTTCCTCGGCAGCATTGGGGTCGGCAAGCATATCGGCGGCAGTTTTTATCTGCTCGTCCATAGCCTCAAGGGCTTCGTCGCTGGTGTCTATCATATCCATAGACATATTTCCAACCTTAAGTCCCATTTCCTTGGCACATTTTGCGCAAAGGTATTCGTTAGTGACTTTATCACCCTCAACCTTTGTCACGTTCATTATTGCATAATGCTTTTTACATCTTGTACAAAGCTGAAAATTCATATCTTCTTCTTGTTCTCTTTCTGAATGGTTTTACTTTAATTCCACGCATCAAACACGGAATTAAGGGGATTTATCTTGTCGATATTGCGGTAAATAACCGTTCTGTCAACTATTTCCTGCTTTTGGGTAACAGTCATATCTTTTAGCAGATATGAAAAACTTATATTGATAACCGCAACCGAAACAAGAGTAAGCAATACTGCGGCTACTATGCCGATAAGCGTACCGCCCAAGCGGTCAAAATGCTTGACTATGGGCACGTTTATTATGACGTCGGATACCCACCAAAGTATTTTTACGGCAATCTTTGCCAGTATGAATATGATAACGAATGCGATAACTCTGCTGACAGCAGAAGCTACGGGAGCCGTTAGAGTATTTACGATAGCAGCTCTCGCCTGCTCCTCACCGTTAAGCTTATATGCATCGTACTGCTGAAGAGCGGTATCAACGTCCACGTTGAGGAATTCAAGGGTATTGACGAAATATTCGGGTCTATCCACGAAAAGTCCGTCAAAATCCAAATCTCCAAGCAGAGCATCGGTATCGGAGGCTGTGGGAGAAAGTGAATTTATAAACCATTGCTGCATGGGCTCTCTGACATAGTTAGAGTTAATATAAGTACCTAACTGGGCAGAGAAAATAACGGCGACCACCAAAGCGGCAACGTTACCCAAAAGACCGATAATAGACCTGATAAGTCCCAGGTCAGAGTATCTTTTTGCAACGATAATAAATAAAAGAACTATCGCAATATCTATTGCGGCGGAAATAGCCAATTCCATAATTCGTTTATCCTTTCAATAATTAT
>JAZSCR010000067.1:0-2171 GCA_045530715.1 Eubacteriales bacterium | reverse complement strand
GGGCTTTGCGATTTTCATATTGCCATATCCTTTCGGTTAATTACCTGTGTTGACGGGTATGAATATACTGTATATTTTGCGTGTGGCCGCAAAATGTCATTTTAAATCATTAACAGTATTATTATACAATATTTTGTTAGCGTTGTCAATACGTTTTTGAGTATTATTTTAACGTGTGAAAGTGCATAAGCCTTTAAAATAAAAAAACGGAACGTCTTATGTTGAACGTTCCGTGCTTTTTATTCCTTTAATAGGTGATACGTGCTGTAAAGCAAATTGTGTCGCCGTTTACAGCGGTTACGGTTACTGATTCGCCGTTATCCTTTGCATAAAGCTCCAGAAGGTCGCCTGCGCAGGCTTCTTTTACGAAGTTGATTTCAAATTCTTTGGGCTTTTGTTCTGTTCGCGAGGGAAGCGCGTCGGTGACAAAGTATGTGTAAAAGGCGCTGTGGAGATGTCCGTTTGCATCGGTGTCGGAAAAACGTACTTGTCTTTTGTCTATAAGAGGGCATTCGATATCGGGTTTTATCTTGCCGCAGGGCTTGCATCCCGAGGATTTTTCCAAAGGTCTGTAATCGCATAAATCAAAGGCGGAGGGACGCAAAATGCTTCGTGTATGGGGATTTATTATTATCCAGTTCGATGTGGCGGCACCAAGAAGGTCGCCTTCTTCGTTCCGTACTTCGTAATCTCTTAAAGCGTAAACGCTTTCGTTTTTACGTTCCCAGGTAGATACCGTTATTTTATCGCCGTAGGAGGGAAGCTTTTCTATTTTCAGATTCAGTTTTGAAAGGACGAATACCTGCCCGTGGTCGTACATCATCTTGTGGGGAACGCCGCGGAGAGTGTAATGGAAGCCCGCAGTTCTGATAATGTATTTGAGAAAATCGGAAAGCTTCATGGTGAGATTTGAGTCACATTCCTCAAAGCCTACTCTCACGTCCATACTGTATATCTCATTTTCTAGTATTTCAGAAAGGATCATACCTTACTCCTTGGCATTTTTTATGATTATAACATGTTTATTTGTCTTTTGCATAAAAAAGATTCAACAAAATTACGGCCGCCAGAATTGACGGCCGTAGATAATTATGCTTTTTTCTTTGAGAGAAGTCTTATCAAGACTACCAATACAGGGGCAGCTACAAGAACAATCGCGGTCTCGGGAACCATGAATTGAGCGTTATAAACAAAAGAATAGGTCCACATTCCGACGGTATGAACGTATTCGTTCCAGTCTCCGGCTTTTGTAAGCTCGTACCATACCGCGCCGCCGACTATAACGTGACTCGCGTATCTGATAACGCAGACTGTAAGGCTTCCGAGAATAACGTTAACGATCTCTTTTTTTGTGACGTTTCTGAACATCCCCGCAAGTCCTATAAGGGTAAAGGGGACGATGTAGTCAAGGCCGATACACAGGCAGACGCCTATGGCAGAAGGTACGTACATTACGTTGCTGAAGCCGAGAATAAGCTGAATAACCGAATGAACAAATCCCGTTGCTAATCCCCATTTGCAACCGTGCAGATAAGATATGAGAATAATGGGAGCCATGGAAAAGAGGGTAACGGCGCCACCCAAAGGCGCTTCCCAGAGTATTAAAAGGGAAAGCACCGTGGAAAGTGCGACCATAATGGCGCACTCGGTAAGAATGCGCAGGTTTTTGCTTTTTTCAGATTTCATAAAAAATCCTCCTGTATAAAAAATTACCGCAAACAGGCAAGTGCTTGCGGTAAACAGTCAGAATTTTTACTACTGGATCTGAACTCCCTACGTTGGCATTACCCATATCAGGTTATAAGGGACATCAAGACCGTTATCTTTCATCACAGCCGAATGGATTCGGCGCCCCTGTTCACTATTCCGTTGTGCGGTAGGCTAATTATAATCCTGAAAAAAGGCAAATATGGGTGTAAAGGTTGAACAAAAGAGGAACTTTTTTGTTTTATTTTCCGCCGTCAATAAGGAACGAATAATGAAATAAATGTTTCATCTATTGAAGTTTATGAAAAAAGGTGGTATAATAATAAAGATATAGATATTAAACGGCATTTTTCGGTAAAAGAAGGTCAGTATATGGAAAAGAAACGGGATTTTGTGTACGGCGCGTTTATACTTGCCGTATCCGGTTTTCTTGTAAAGCTTATCGGAGCAATATTCAGAATACC
>JAZSCR010000096.1:0-18884 GCA_045530715.1 Eubacteriales bacterium | reverse complement strand
GGCTACGATCCGACTTCAAAGAATTTTATACCCAGATAAGGGAAACAAAGGTTATTCCTCCCTGTAAAGGCGTAGTTGAATTTATCAAGGCTGTTGCTGAAAACGGAGGTAGGAACTACCTTTATACCCATTCGGCAAACTATACCAAGGATATGCTTGCCGACTACGGAATACTTGAGTATTTTTCCGATTTCGTAACCAGCGAATGTCCCGCGGACAGGAAATTCCCCCTCAAGCCCAAGCCCGATGCAATACTCTATCTTATTGAGAAAAACGGTCTTGACCCCAACGATACCATTATGGTAGGCGACCGTGAAATAGACGTTCTTGCAGGTATGAACGGCGGCACTAAGGCCTGTATGTTTGACGAAGGCGGATTCTATAAGGATTCCTCCGCTACCCATTACGTTACCGATTTAAAGGATTTCGCTGATATTTGCGGAATAAAAATCCACTGATTATCTCTTCGGGGGCTTGACAAAGTCCCCGATTTTATTGTATAATTAATCAGTTATAATATTATCGTTTTCACATAATTAACGGAGGAATCATCGTTAAATGGAAAATATCCGTAATTTCTGCATAATTGCCCATATAGACCACGGCAAGTCCACATTGGCAGACAGAATATTGGAGCTGACAGAAACCGTTGCAAAGCGCGATATGGAAGAACAGCTTCTTGACAATATGGACATTGAACGTGAAAGAGGCATAACCATAAAAGCGAGAGCAGTAAAGCTCAATTATAAGGCTGACGACGGTAAAGAGTACGTATTCAACCTTATAGACACTCCCGGTCACGTTGACTTTACCTACGAGGTATCCCGTTCTCTCGTTGCTTGCGAGGGCGCAATACTCATCGTAGACGCATCCCAGGGTATAGAGGCTCAGACTCTTGCAAACACCTATCTTGCAGTTGATAATAATCTTGAAATAGTTCCCGTAGTAAACAAGATAGACCTTCCCAACGCCGACCCCGAAAAGGCCATTAAGGAAATAGAGGACATCATCGGTATTCCTGCAGAGGATGCCCCCCTTATCTCCGCAAAAATGGGCACTAACATAAAGCAGGTATTGGAGCAGGTGGTACAGATGATCCCCCCGCCAAAGGGCGACGCGGAAGCACCTCTCAAGGGACTTATTTTCGACTCGGTTTACGACAGCTACAGAGGCGTTATAGTTTACGTAAGAATAGTTGACGGTAAAATTAAAGCCGGTGACAGAATGAAGCTTATGTCAACAGGTGCCGTATTTGACGTTGTTGAGGTTGGATATCTTCAGCCCGTAGGCTACCGTCCTTGCGACGAGCTTACCGCAGGTGAGGTTGGCTACATCACCGCCAGCATAAAGACCGTAAGCGATACCCGTGTAGGTGATACGGTTACCCTTGAAAATTGCCCCGCGGCAGAGGCTCTCCCCGGATATAAGCAGGTTCAGCCCATGGTATACTCGGGCATCTATCCCGCAGACGGTGCAAAATACGAAGACCTGCGCGAAGCCCTTGAAAAGCTTCAGCTTAACGACGCCTCGCTGGTATTCGAGCCCGAAGCATCTACAGCCCTCGGTTTTGGCTTCAGATGCGGATTTTTGGGCCTTCTCCACATGGAAATAATTCAGGAACGTATTGAGAGAGAATACAATCTTGATATAATCACCACAGCCCCCGGCGTTATATACAGAATCACAAAAACCGACGGTAGCGTCAACTATATAGACAACCCCGCATCCTTCCCCTCCCCCTCTGAAATTCAGATGGCAGAGGAGCCCATTGTAAAGGCAGACATAATCCTCCCCTCCTCTTATACGGGCACGGTTATGGACCTTTGTCAGGAAAGACGCGGCACGTTCATCAACATGACCTATATAGACGACACCCGTGTAAATCTCCATTACGAACTCCCTCTTAACGAGATAATATACGACTTTTTTGATGCTCTTAAGTCACGCACCAGAGGATATGCATCCTTTGACTACGAGTTTAAAGAGTACCGCAAGGGCGAGCTTGTTAAAATGGATATTCTTCTTAACGGCGACGTGGTCGATGCCCTGTCCTTCATAGTTAACGCAGAGCATGCCTACTCCCGCGGAAGAAAGATAACCGAAAAGCTTAAGGAGAATATTCCCCGTCAGCTTTTTGAAATCCCCGTTCAGGCTGCCATTGGCGGCAAGGTAATCGCCCGCGAAACAGTAAAAGCAATGCGAAAAGACGTTCTTGCCAAATGTTACGGCGGCGACATAACCAGAAAAAAGAAGCTGCTTGAAAAGCAGAAGGAAGGTAAAAAGCGTATGCGCAAGCTGGGATCGGTAGAAGTACCTCCCGAAGCCTTTATGGCGGTACTCAAGCTTGACGACTGACGCTGTTGCTCACAATTCAATGAATCCCAAAGGTATCTATCTGCACGTTCCTTTCTGTGCGAAAAAATGCGCATACTGCGATTTCTATTCCCGTGGAGCATCCCCTGCCCTCGTGGAAGAATACGTCCTTGCGCTCACAGAGCAGATAGGCCTTTCAAAAACAGACACAAACCCCGTCGGAAGCATCTATTTCGGCGGGGGTACTCCGTCCATGCTTACCGAAAAACAGCTTGGGCGGATTTTTTCGGCCCTTGAAAAGTATAATTTAACCCCTGATGCAGAGATAACCATAGAATGCAACCCCGAGGATTTCACTCAAGATTTCGCAAGAGGTGTAAAGGCAATAGGCTTTAACCGTATCAGTTTGGGGGTGCAAAGTTTTGATAAAAACGAGCTGATTTCCATAGGCAGAACCCATACCCCCGAAATGGCAGAAAATGCCGTGGCTATCGCAAAAAACCACTTTGATAACGTATCGATTGACCTTATGTTGGGCACACCTGCACAGGCAGAAGACAGCTTAGAGCTATCCCTGTCAAAGTGTAAAGCTTTACAGCCAAATCATATATCGGCTTATCTGATGAAAGTGTACGAAAATACGGTTTTCGGCAAAAAAGGTGTAAACGAGGCCTCGGATGAGCTTTCTGAAAAGCTTTATCTGAAAACATCAGACTTTTTGAAGAAAATCGGATACGAGCATTACGAAATATCCTCTTTTTCTCTTGACGGAAAGTACTCCCGCCACAATATGCTCTACTGGACGGGCGGCGAATATATAGCCGTTGGCGCAGGTGCCTGCGGATACGAAAACGGTGTACGGTACAGATACCCCGGCAACGCCGAAGAGTTTGCTAAAAAGCATGGTCAGATAGGAAGGATAATCGAAGAAGAGGAAACAGCATCTTCCCTAAAAGAAGAAAGCCTGATTTTTGGACTCAGAACTTCAAAAGGAATCCCCATTAACGGCCTTACAAAAGAGAGCATTGAATACACAAATATGCTCTGTAAAAACGGATTCGCTGAAACCTCAAACAACATATTCCGCCTGACATCAAAGGGTTGGCTTATATCAAACGAGATAATTACAGAGTTGCTTATTCGAGAATGTGAGTAGTTAAGCAAAAACATGGACCGATAAATTGGAATTTGACGAAGGAGAACATGATGTATTTTCCAGATGATATGACATTTCAATATTTCTTTTTTGATACATACATAGGCTATTTCCTGCAAGCACTCCCCATTGCATTGGTGGCAAGTGCGATATATGGTTTTATCAGATTTAGAGCAGACAAGGAAACGCCTATCCACAGAAAATTGTTTTCATGTGTTTTTGCCTGCTATATCACAGGACTGGTGTGTTTAGTTGTAGGTTTAGATTTGATGAACATATTTTGGTACAAACTGTTCTATCATATGGACCCAGGCAGAACTATTGGCTGGTTTGGTGGCACGATTGACCTTGTTCCCGATTTTTTTAATAATATCAGCGGTGAAACAATCGGTAACTTTTTGATGTTCCTGCCCTTTGGCATTCTGTATCCGTTATCGCAGAAAGACCCTACATGGAAGAAATGTGTTGTCAGCGGACTTATTGCTGTTGCCGTTATTGAGGTTCTGCAACCTATTTTCGGCAGAGCATTTGATATGAACGATATTATCTTGAACTCATTAGGAATTGTTGTTTCCACATCAATCTTTATGGGCATTAAAAAGGTAACCAAGAAATAGACCAATTCCAATTTATCGAATAGGAAACTACCCCGGCAGACATCAAAGTCTATCGGGGTAGTTTTCTATATTTTCCCAGTGTCATCATTTTTTTTCTTACGCATAATATATGAAGTAAATGATAAAAAGGGGAAATAGGATATGTGCGGCATAATAGGATATATCGGCATCGAAAACGCCACTCCCATACTTATTAACGGACTTAAAAGGCTTGAGTACAGAGGCTACGACTCTGTGGGAATTGCATTACCCGCAAAGGATGAAATAGCGACACACAAGGTAAAAGGAAGGATTTCCGCCCTGGAGCAAGAAACAGCTGACAAAAAGCTATGGGCCACCTCAGGCATCGGACATACCAGATGGGCAACCCACGGAAGCCCCGAAAAGAAAAATGCCCATCCCCACCTCAGCAACGACGGAAAGGTGGCAGTAGTTCATAACGGCATAATAGAAAATTATGGGGAGCTGAAAAATTTTCTGTCAGATAAAGGCTTTGCCTTCTTTTCAGATACGGATACGGAAGTAATCCCCAACCTCATAAGTTATTTTTATAAAGATGACCTGCTGTCGGCTATACTGCAAACTGCGGCACTACTAAAGGGCAGCTTTGCTTTGGGGATAATGATACAGGATAAGCCCGACGTAATGGTAGCCCTGAAAAAGGACAGTCCTCTTATAGTGGGGCTTGGCAAAGGTGAAAACTTTATAGCCTCGGATATTCCCGCCATACTTGAACACACCCGTGACGTGCTATTCCTTGAGGACGGCGACTGCGCAATCCTTAAAAAAGATAAGGTAGAAGTATTCGACCTGCAAGGAAATAAACTACAGCGTAAGATACAGAGAGTAGATTTTGATATATCCGCGGCAGAGAAAGGCGGATATGACCACTTTATGCTCAAAGAAATCTACGAGCAACCCCTTGCCGTCCGTAATACGCTGGCAGGAAGGATACATTCAGGTAAGCCCATAAGCATAGAAGGTCTTGACGGTAGCGAGATAAAAAATATAAACAAAATTTATATAGTTGCCTGCGGCACGGCCTACCACGCAGGACTTACGGGGAAGAAGATAATTGAAAGCCTCGTCAAAATACCCGTAGAGGTAGATATTGCCTCCGAATTCAGATACAGAGATCCCATTATAGATTCATCCTGCCTTACGGTAGTTATAAGCCAGTCGGGAGAAACAGCCGACACTCTGGCCGCACTCCGTCTGGCAAAGGAGAAAGGCTCAACTACCGTTGCGCTTACAAACGTGGTAGGCAGTACGGTATCGAGAGAATCCGACCTGGTAATCTACACAAATGCGGGCCCCGAAATAGCCGTGGCATCAACCAAGGCCTACACCACACAGTTGGCGGCATTATATATTCTTGCTCTCTTCTGGGCAGAAAAACGCAATACCCTTCCTAAAGAAGAAATAGACTCATACAAAGAAGAGTTGGCTAAAATTCCATCTCTTATGGAAAGCATACTAAACGATCACTCAGTTATACGGAATTTTTGCAATGGCATAAAAGATGCAACCGACGTATTCTATCTCGGCAGGGGCGGTGATACACCTTTAGCCATGGAAGGAGCCCTCAAGCTTAAGGAAATATCCTACATTCACGCGGAGGCCTACCCTAGTGGCGAGCTTAAACACGGCCCTATAGCTCTTATTGAAAAAGGCACGCCTGTTATATTCCTGTCAACACAAACTACTTTACAGCAAAAGACAGAATCCAACGTTAGAGAGGTAACTTCCAGAGGAGCCTATACCTTTGGGATAATCAAAGAGGGGTTCAAGGCCGATTTTTGTGATGATTACTACAAAATCCCCACCACCAGCGACCTATTTTCTCCCCTGCTTACAGCCCTTTCTATGCAGCTTATTGCCTATTATACGGCATCCATTAAAGGTATTGACCTTGACAAACCCCGCAATCTTGCAAAGTCCGTTACAGTAGAATAAATTAAAAGTATCCGCCTCTATGCAGGCGGATACTTCTCTTTATCCCATTATATGTTCGCCCCGAATATCAGGGTTCTTGATTTTTTTAGCTATTTCAAAGGCGTGAGCCTCAAGTGAGGTACTGTTATCCGAAATAAGTCCTTGATTCGCCATTTCTTTGGAGATTGCGGCCGCTATATCCTCAATTATTTCGGCCTTAACACCGCCTCCCTCACCCACGTTGGGCTCGGACAGAAGAAACTCCAAAGGCTCGGTCATATCCGAAAGCAAGGGGAGCTCCCTCATAGCCCTGAACATCCATTTGTAATAGGGCATATGCCTGCGATTAAGAAGAAAAATCACTTCCGCCGCATTTTGAGCAAACTCAGCTAAAGCAATTCCCGCCGCGCCCTTTTCTCCGTGAGCAAGACAGCGTGAAAAGTTATACTGTCCCGACTGAGCTGCAATAACGGCATGTCGGCTTATTCTCTTCATTCTTACCTCTTCGGGCATTCCCGTCAGAATGGTATTTCTTATGGAAGTAAAAAGGCCGTTTCCGTCATAAAAGACTTCTCCGTTTACAGCCTCTGCAAAATATGACGAGGGGGTATACATCCAATCGTTAATAGTCTCGGGGGCACCTCTTCGCCCTGTATATTCCATATAAAAATCCCCCACCGACATAACTCCGCGATATGAATACCCTTCGGCGCTTTTTTTTGCAGACGAGCAGCTTTTCAGCCTTGAATAAGCTCTTTGGAGAGGAAATCCTATCTTATCAAACACCTCGTCCGTCACCCAAATAATACAGTCCTCACCGTAATCGTGATCAACTGATATCTCATCGTCGTATCCAAAACATTCAGATCCGTGTCCAACAAGCCCCACGGCAATATATGGCATATAATCGGAAAAATCCCTCTCCAACATAGGCTTTACCTCTTGCTCAAAAAAGCGGCGGGCGATCTCAATTCCTTTCATATATATCCCTCGACCTCTTTTCAAGCTCTTCAGCCGTTATAAAATACCCGAATCGGGAAAAAGCAGGAAAACATTTAGAACAGATAAAAGCGTAGTTTCCGTCCTGCGGCAAACCTGCCGAAAGAAGCAGCTCCTCAGCCATATCCATATACTCGTAAGCTTTTACATCAAATGGGTCTTCATCGGCCAGCATCACCGCAAGATTTACGTAGGACACGGCGATTTCGCCGCACACACCCTTTGATTTAAGCTTATCCACAGCCTTCAGATACAGTTCCTCAGCCTCACTTATCATACCGAGCTCGGAATACGCCGTAGCCGTATTGTTATAAAGCCCCGCAAGCAAAAAAGGGTCAATATCCTTTGCGCTTTCAAATACATTTTTAGCCTCTTCGTAAAGAGGAAGAGCCTTTTCAGCCTTACCGAAGGCCTTCATCGTTGTAGCGCAGTTGAGAATCACAGTAGCTCCTGAAACGGTATTGCGTATCTCCAAAGCATCGAGAGTTGCCAAGGCGTTTTCACAGGCCTCAAGCCCCTTTTCAGCTTGACCAAGACGTCTGTAAAGCCCAACCTTCTCGCTGAGCACGGTTACAAGCCCTCTTGTATCTCCAAGCTTGCGAGCCTCGCCCTCCCAATAATTAAGAACAGACTCCGCCCCCGCAAGGTCGTTACGGGAAAAGAGAGAGTCAAGCTTTTCGGTTATTCTGCCAACGGGTATAGTTCCCATAGCCTCGTTTCCACAGCTAAAACATTCTTTCATAAAATTCAATCCTTACTAAATATAAATTTCCCGACAGGCGGAAGAACCGCCCGCCGGGAAATGGAGGTCACTTTATATCTTTAAGGAGGCTTTTATTTGCCGAAATATCTTTCAAGAAGACCGGCAAAGGCTCTGCCATGACGAGCCTCGTCCTTAGCCATTTCGTGAACGGTGTCGTGGATAGCGTCGAGGTTAAGCTGCTTTGCCATCTTTGCAAGCTCAAACTTACCTTCGCAAGCGCCGTTTTCGGCTTCAACTCTGAGTTCAAGGTTCTTCTTGGTGGAATTGGTAACAACCTCACCGAGAAGCTCTGCAAACTTGGAAGCGTGTTCAGCTTCTTCGAAAGCTGCCTTTTCCCAGTAAAGACCGATTTCGGGATAACCTTCTCTAAAAGCTACTCTGGACATTGCAAGGTACATACCTACTTCGCAGCATTCGCCGTTAAAGTTAGCGCGGAGACCTTCGATGATCTCAGCGGGCGCGTCCTTTGCAACGCCTACTTCGTGCTCAGAAGCCCAGGTAACGGTATCTTCTACTACTTCTACAAACTTTTCAGCGGGAGCCTTGCAGAGAGGACAAGCCTGAGGAGGATTCTCACTTACTACTACTTCGCCGCAAACTGTACATTTCCATTTTTTCATTGTTAATTATCTCCATTCGTCAAATAAATTTTTATATAAAGAAATTGTCGCGCAATATAAATCTGTTTTTACGGTAATCTATCAGCCCCGCAGCCTTCATTCTCGAAAGCTCGGCTGAAAGAGCCGTTCTGTCAGCCGCCAAAAGGTCGGCCATACCCTGACGGTCGTCGGGAACGTCGAATTCCCTATCTCCTGCCCTCTGGTACATATCCGTAAGATAAGACGTTATCTTTTCCCTGAGATTATGTCGGGAAACGTATCTCAACCTATTAAGAAGATTAAGCTGTTCTCCGCTCATCATTGTCAGAAGATTAAACATCATCTTTTTGTGTGAGTCACAATAGTTGTCACAGCCCCAAAGAATGGTGTTGGCATCTATGAGCAACGCCTCACAGCCTTTGTTCCCCGCGTGGACGGCCAGGCCATCTCCCGTGTCGGGAATAGCAACCGCCAGCCCGAAAATTTCTCCTCTATCAGCCCCGGTTACCGCATAAGAATGTCCAAGCGAATCGGTACGCCGTGTTTCAGCCCTGCCGTTTATCACTATCCCCGCCCTGCTTATAGGGTCACCAAAGGATAATATTTTTTCACCCGGCTCAAAGCTACTGACCACAGCTCCAGTGCATCGGAGTATCTTTTCAACCTCTTCGCTGCTGTGTCCACGGAACAGAGGAACGGACATCGCTTTTTCTAAAACTGTCATTGTTTTACCTCGTTTCGTTGTCTACACAACCTTTGTGAGCCTATTATATCATACTTTTTGCAAAAATGCAATAGGTTTTTGCAAATTTATTTGTGATTTTTCTGTGACACACCAAGAATTGCTTTATAAAAATTATCCCTTGCTTTTTTCGCCACACTATGATATAATGGTAGTAATACAAATTTCGAAGGATAAACAAATGACCTACAAAATAGCCATATGTGATGACAGCGCAAAAGATACGCAATACGTCGCTGATATCGTCAACCGATGGGGATATGAAAATTCTGCCACCTTGAGCATAAAAAGATTCTCCTCTGCTGAAGCCTTTCTCTTTAATTATGAAGACGAAAAGGATTTTGATATTCTATTGCTTGACATAGAAATGAACCAAATAAACGGTATAGACCTGGCAAAGCAGATAAGGGCTGTGGATAGTACCGTCCAAATCATATTTATTACGGGGTATCCCGATTTTATATCGGAGGGCTACGACGTAGCCGCCCTTCACTATCTTATGAAGCCGGTAAAAGAAGATAAACTTTTCTCGGTTCTAAACAGAGCAACCCAAAACATAAACAAAGCAGATGCTCATATACTTATCCAATCCGGCGGAGAACAGATAAAGCTCTCTGTCAAGAAAATCAAATACGTAGAAGCCGCATCTCATATGTTACGTATATGCTCCGAAGATAAAGTCTATGAAACAAGAATGACCATAGCGGAAGCCGAGAAGAATTTAAGTGATGGATTTATACGCTGTCATAGGTCTTATCTTGTAAATATCCGACACATATCCCAAATCTCCAAGACTGACGTTATCCTTGACGGCGGGGAAATGGTTCCCCTTGCAAGAAGTGCCTATAAAGACGTAAATCAAGCATTCATAAAATACTATACGGAGTCACAAAATGAAGTTATTTGACCTCATATTCGGGCGTGCCATAGACCGCCGCATAGCCGCATATCAAAATGACCTTATAACGAAACATTGCGACGAGGTACAGAACATCTACAAGACTATGCGCGGGTGGAGACACGACTATCATAACCACATCCAAACGATGCTTGCCCTCACGGATAAGCCCGAAGAGATGAAAGAATATCTCCTTATGCTTAACGATGACCTTACCACTGTAGACACGGTAATAAAGACGGGGAACGTAATGGTTGATGCCATATTAAACAGTAAGCTTTCCCTGATAAAAAGCAGAGATATATCCGTAAACGCAAAGGCGGTAGTGCCCCCTGCTCTTGAAATCTCTCAAATAGACCTCTGCGCCATAATCGGCAATCTTCTCGACAACGCTATGGAAGCCTGTTTGAGGATAGAGGATAAAGAAAAGAGGTTTATCCGTATATTCATAGGTATACTCAAAGGACAACTGTATATCTCCGTAACAAATTCTATGGGAAACAGTATACATAAAAACGGAGCATCCTACGTATCGTCCAAGACAGATACAGAATCAGGCCTGGGACTTATGCGCATAGATAGGCTCGCGGATAAATATCAAGGATTCGTGAACAGACAACACGAGGACGACATCTTTGCCACTGAAGTTATGCTGCCATTAAACAACTCACGCTAAAAAACCAACCGTTTGCGCCAAAAATAGCACAAACGGTTATTTTTATGATATACTTTCATCAGAGAAATCTCATGAAGGTGTTGATGTATTTATGAAATCCCCCATTAAAAACCTATACAATCGCCCCTTTTATTACGGCTGTATAGTTTGTACAATAGGCATAATAATTCTTGCAATACCCCTGTATTTTTATATAACAGACCCATATACCAGGTTTGCAAACTCCCTCTTCCAGGGTGCCGCCGTATTCCAGGACGTTATGAATATCTTTTGGGGATACGTAGTGGCAATATCTGTCACGGTATGCGGACTTACCACATTTAACCTGTCATATCATGCCCAACGCTCCGACTATCCGAAGGTTGCGGCCGTGATAAACAAGACATCTCTCGTAATCACAGCCACATCTGTTATTCTGGCGGTCTGGTTCACCTTGCAGGTAATCTTCGCATTTAAATAAAAGGAGGAAATTATGCTATTTTTATCATATACCGTGGGTAAAGGCGTACTCACGGCAATGTATTTCCTTTTTACAGTTCCATTGGCAATGACTGTATTTTCACTTTTAACTATAAAAAAGTTGAAGACTTCAGCCGACGAGCATTTCTCTGTTGAAGACATGAGAATAGAAGCCTTTAACAAAGAAAAAGAACTTGAAGAAGATGTTTATTAAGGAGTGATAAACAAGTGAAAGAAAAGAAAGAGAAAAAGAAGAGAGAAAAGCCTGCCTATTCTCTGTTTTCCAATATACTCTTTATGAGTAAGGTGGCATGGAAAAACGAAAGGTCAATACTTTTCTCATCCATTTTAGAAATACCTCTCGATACAGCAGCCTCTATGATGTATGCCTATCTGGCAAAGGTTGCAGTTGATTTTATCATCGATGGAATTACTCCGCAAAAATACGTTCTTTATATAGGAGGATTATTGCTACTTGTTACCTTTATCAATATTATTTCGGACATAGCCTATGGCGACGTAGCTAAAAAGAGTATACTTAATCGCTTCAGATATACCGAAATGTGGTCGGATAAAATGATGGAACTTGACTACGGTCATCTCGAAAGTCCTGACGTCAGTAATCTGGCAAAAAGGTCAAAGGGATACATGGGAGGCAATTTTCTGCAGATGTTTAATAACATCTGCAGAGGATTTACCGACATTACCACAATCGGTGCGTTTTCGGTCTTATTACTAGCACTTAACCCACTTCTCTTCATCCTTATAGTAGGGATGACGGCTCTTGACTTTTACGTAGGTACTCTGACAAATAAATGGGTATCAAAAAACTACAAGACCCTTACAAAAATAAACAATAAAAGAAACTATCTTAAAAGCAAATCGGCAAGCTTTAACCATGCAAAGGATATCCGACTTTATGGGATGAAGGACTGGATAATGTCCCTGTTCAAAGAACTCAACGACCGTTATATATATTGGTTCAAAAAGGAAATGAGAGTTACGTATGCCGTTAAGGCTTTGGGACATCTTATGACCCTTATACGTGATTTAACGGGATACGTATTCCTTATTTTTTCCATAGCAAACGGAAAGATATCCGCAGGTGATTTTGTATTCTACACCGGGATAATAACCCAATTACACCAAAATCTCAGTCATGTATCCGAAAGGCTAAAAACTCTTAACAAAACCAGCATTGAAATGTCCGAGCTGAGATCTTTCCTTGACATCCCAGAGGTCTTTACACAGGATAAAGGACAGCCTATTCCCACCGAAGCGCCCGAAATAGTCTTTGAAAACGTTACCTTCCGCTATCCGAAAGCCGAAGAGGATACCATTAAAAACGTTTCCTTCCGTATTGAAAAAGGAGAAAAGATTGCCCTTGTGGGACGTAACGGCGCGGGTAAGACCACCCTCGTTAAGCTTATCTGTGGGCTTTACCATCCAACCTCAGGTAAAATATACGTTAACGGACACGAGATAACCGATTACAATAAGAAAGAATATTTCTCTCTCATTTCAGCAGTGTTTCAGGACATTAACGTTATGCCACTGTCAATATCGCAGAACGTTGCAATGAAGATTAAGGGAGAAATTAATGAGGAAAAGGTTACCCAATGCCTTATAAAGGCCGACCTTCAGGATAAGATACAGTCTTTACCCAATAAGGAGCAAACCGTTTTAGGTAAGAGCTTTTTTGAAGGAGCCATAGATCTCTCGGGCGGTGAGATGCAAAAGCTTGCCCTGGCAAGAGCTTTATATAAGGAAGGAAAAATCATAGTCCTTGACGAACCAACCGCAGCCCTTGACCCCATAGCTGAACATAGCATGTACGTAAAATACAATGAACTTGTTTCGGGAGCAACATCGGTCTATATCTCTCACAGATTGGCCTCAACCCGATTTTGCGATAGAATACTTCTCCTTGACGAGGGCGTTATAAGAGAAAACGGTACCCACGAGGAGCTTATGGCTAAAAAAGGTATCTATGCTGAAATGTTCGATATGCAAAGCTATTACTATAAGGAGGAAGTAAAATGAAAAAGAATAGACTTTCTCTTAAACTTATAGCTCGCAGCCTTAAGGAGATACATTACATACGCAAAGGATATATGGCCATAAGCTTGCTTGACTCCGCCTGGGAGGCGTTCCATACATATCCTTCTATATGGATGTCCGCAATACTGTTGGATGCCGTAGCAAGGGGAGAAGATATTAAAACACTTCTGACTTATGTAATAATTACTGTCGGAGTAGATTTTATCACTCGAGGAATACGCGAGGTATTTCGTTATCTTCAACGCACAGCCGATAGAGAGTTTGACGAACAGTACGCTATCCGTTTCTCCCGATTCAATCTCGATACGGATTACTCGTATATCGAAAATCCCGCTACTCACGAGCTTCGGCGCAAGGTAAACAGATTTAAAAACTACAGCAATCAAGGTATACTGTACACGTTCAACTCTTTCCGTAATATTATGTACGGAATCGTTAACCTCATCCTTGCAACGGCTTCAATAATTCCCTTTTTCCTTGTTTCGACGTCGGGCGCCGAAACAGCCGGAATAATAGCCTTTGCGGCTTCGCCATTGGCCTCGCTAATAATAGTTGTCATCGTTATTATGAGAGCCGTATTCCAGCTCTTTATGACCGCATACGGCGAAAAGTACTGGACAAAATTCGACAAAGAGATCGAGAGCTTCGATAAAATATACAGCCACTATATAAAGAGGATTTCTGACCCAAAGATGGGAATGGATATTCGCATATACGGTCAAAGAAAGATAATCGAAGAAGAGATTGAAGGCGTTTTCGTGGATTGGACAAAAGCAAAAAAACGTATTCAAAACAAGAACACCCTTCTTGACAGTATATGGTATATATCGCATATGTTGCTATTAGTATGCTCTTATATTCTCATAGGATTAAGAGTGCTTGCAGGATTGTTTGGAGTAGGTTCTCTACTAAAATATGTCAAGGTTATATCCAACTTCAACAATTCTGTCGCTGATGTCACATGGGGAATTGCAAGTTTGGCAACCAATACAGAAGCCTTGGAATTATATTTTGAATATATAGACCACCCCTCCGAGATGCATAAGGGTGTTCTTCCCGTTGAAAAGCGCATACTCTGCGACGGCGGAGACAAGGACTATGAAGTAGAGTTTAAAAACGTATCTTTTAAGTATCCAGGATGCGATAACTATGTACTTAAAAACGTATCGTTAAAATTCAAAATCGGTGAAAAACTTGCCGTGGTAGGTATGAACGGTAGCGGCAAAACCACTTTTATTAAGCTACTATGCCGACTTTACGACCCCTCCGAAGGAGAAATACTTCTCAACGGCATCAACATCAAGAAGTATGATTACGACGAGTATATGTCTATCTTCTCTGTAGTATTTCAGGATTTCAAGCTGTTTTCATTTACCCTCGGCCAAAACGTAGCCACAAGCTCCGAGTATGACCCCGAAAGGGTAAAGGAATGTCTTGAGCAGGCAGGTATGGGAGAGAGATTTGAACAACTCGAAAAGGGCGCGGAAACCTTCCTTTACAGAGATTTTGAGGAAGAAGGAATACAGATATCCGGCGGCGAAGCCCAAAAGATAGCCCTCGCAAGAGCCCTTTACAGAAACGCTCCCTTCGTTATTCTGGACGAACCCACCGCAGCTCTTGACCCTGTAGCCGAGTTTGATATATACTCCCGTTTTAACAGCATAGTGGGTGATAGAACCACCATATACATAAGCCATAGACTGTCCTCCTGCAGATTTTGTGATAGTATTATGGTGTTCCACGAAGGCTCCATAATTCAAAGAGGCACACACGAAGAGCTTATGGAGAATACAGACGGTAAATACTACGAGCTGTGGACTTCTCAGGCACAGCATTACTCATAACGACAAGGGAAAAGTACGAAAGAAGGGTAAGCGTTTTGCTTACCCTTCTCTCGTCATATATTCAAATCAATATCTAACACTTATCTCACCCGAAAAGAGAGCCTCTTCCTTGCCGTCGGGGTATCTAACCAAGAGGCGGCAATTATCGTCTATCCCGTAGGCGTATGCTATAGCGTCGGGTTCCCCCATATTGAGGGAGGGATTTCCGTATATCTTTACTTCCTTTCCGATAACACAGGACAAGGCTCTGTACTCGTCCATATAGCTATCCGCTTCATTACAGTATATCCGGTCAAACTCTGAAAGGATTGCGGTAGCGAGTCTATTTCTTAAAGTAGGCTCATACTTGTCAGACAGAGCACCTGCTATCTCTTTTATATCATCTGGAAATCCATCTTCGGGGGTAAACAGATTTACGCCTATGCCTAAAACGGCGTAATCAAGCCCACTTCCGTCAGCTTTAAAGGCAGCTTCGGTAAGAATACCGCAGACCTTTTTACCGTCAAGAATAATATCGTTGACCCACTTTATTTTAGGGGATTTGCCCGTTTCCCTTAATATTGCCCTACAAACTGCAACGGCGGCAACGGTAGTTATCTTCAAACTGCTCTCAAATCCACCATCGGGACGGAGCAAAAGGCTCATATACAGCCCCGTGGAGTCGGGGGAATAGAATCTGCGCCCTACTCCTCTGCCCTTACCCGCAGTCTGGTGAGAGGCAACTATCACCTTGCCCTCGGAAACGCCTTTTTCGCCCATATTCTTAAGAAGGTCGTTGGTTGAAGTAACGGTGTCCAAATATTCAACGTCAAAAATAAGCTCTTTTTTTACAGTCATAAAGTTGCCACCACCTTTCAGATAATACTTATTTCGCCAAACGAAGCGCACTCTTTTGCGACGCAAAATATCTTTCACGTTATTATACATTATTTTTTCACTCTTCGCAAGAGGTTTGAGAATATTTTCCTCAAAAGAAGTGTAAAATAGTAAACAAACAAAGAAAGGACTGACAGCATATGGAACTCAAAGGCTCAAAAACAGAACAAAATCTTCGCGCCGCATTCTCGGGAGAAAGCGAAGCGAGAAACAAATATACTTATTTTGCGGGAATTGCAAAGCAGGAAGGATACGAACAGATAGCCGCTATATTTGAAGAAACGGCATCAAACGAAAAGGAACACGCAGAACAGTGGTTTAAAGAACTTCAAGGCATCGGTACCACTCCCGAAAACCTTAAAAATGCCGCTGCGGGCGAAAACTACGAGTGGACGGAAATGTACGCAACCTTTGCAAAAGAGGCGGAAGAGGAAGGATTTGCAACCATAGCCGCAAAATTCAGAAAGGTTGCGGAGATAGAAAAAGCCCACGAAGAAAGATTCAAGATACTTCTCAACAACGTTCAGATGCAACAGGTGTTCAAAAAGACCGGAGAGGTTCTTTGGATATGCAGAAACTGCGGTCACTTAGTAATGGGCACAGAAGCGCCTATGATGTGCCCAGTGTGCGCGCATCCCCAGGCGTATTTTGAAATCAAAGCAGAAAACTATAAATAAAAGAACAGTGAGGGGTGTACCCCTCATTTTCTTTTGCACATATTTGTAAACTGTATTGACATATTGGCATCTCGAGTATATAATTATACAGTAAATAATTAACTGGTTAACGATTAACCTGTAAACTGTCAGAAAGGAGCAATATATGGACGAGCAAAAAGCCGATGGCTTTAAAGAATTCGAAAATCAATTTCCAGAAAAAAGATGCGTGGGAATGCTTATTGCCACAAACCGAGCACACAAGTCCATGGTGGAAAAATACGTAGATCAAACGGGCATGCACAGAAGTCAGCATCACCTATTAATGATCATAGCCAGAAGTCCTAAGGTTCCATCCCAAAAGGAACTTGCGGAAAAGCTAAAAATCAGTCCTGCCGCAGTGGCCGTTACACTGAAAAAGCTTGAAAAAATGGGATATATTGAACGGTGCGCCGCCGAAACCGACAACCGTTATAACGAGATACGAATATCTCCCAAGGGCAAAGATCTTCTTGAAGACACCCGAAATATGTTTGAAAAGCTGGATAAAGCGGTCTTTGACGGATTTTCCCCCGATGACCTTGACAGATTTTTGGACTATATGAACAAAATACAGCAAAATATACTCCGCTGCGATACTGCCGCAGAAGAGCAGAAGAAAGGATGACTGTTTTGAGCAGACTCAAAAAAGCAGAAAACATAAACAGAGTACGCTGGTTCAAATACGTAAAGCCCTATCTTCCCTACTTCATCATAGGACCCCTTTGTATGATAGTAGAAGTAATAGGCGAGGTACTGATGCCCGCGTTTCTGTCCGCAATCGTGGATAACGTTACTCCCATTACCGAAGCCTCCCAAGCTGCAGAGCAAAGCGGTATTTCAAAGATAGTAACCGATATAATAGAAAAATTTAGCCAGAACGTACAGCCTAACGATACCGGATACATACTCATCATTATGGTATTTATGATAATCACCGCGCTTCTTATGATGTTAGGCGGTGTGGGCGGCTCCTACTTCGGAGCAAAGGCCTCGGTAAATTTTGCCGCAGACCTTCGTAAGGACATGTACGCAAAAGTACAGAGCTATTCCTTTAACAACGTTGACAAGTTCTCCACAGGCTCCCTCGTTACCCGTATGACAAACGACGTTACCCAGATGCAGAACTTCGTTAATATGCTGCTGAGAATGTGCCTTCGCTCCCCCGGTATGCTGATAGGAGCCCTTATTATGGCTATCTCTCTTAATAAGCAGTTGGCTACGGTACTGGCTATAACCATACCCATCCTCCTTATAACGCAGGCAATCGTAATAAGTAAGGGCTTCCCTCGCTTTTCCAGAATGCAGGAAAAGATAGACGGCCTTAACTCAAACGTTCAGGAAAGCCTTACGAACGTAAGAGTTATAAAGTCCTTCGTAAGAGAAGACCACGAAAAGAAGAGATTCAGAAAGTCAAATAAAGGCCTCAAGGATGCTGGCATTTCCGCTATGAACATTATGATAATAATGTCACCCCTTATGTCGCTTATTATGAACGCTACTACCATCGCAGTCGTATATCTGGGTAGTAAATACGTTACCCTCGGTGATATGACCGTTGGTAATCTTGCCGCCTTCATAACTTATATAAATCAGATACTTATGTCCCTTATGATGGTAACATTCCTCTTTATGATGTCCTCCAGAGCCCTTGCTTCGGCAAAGCGTATAAAAGAGGTTCTTGAAGAAGACCTTGACATAAGCGACGAGGATGCTGCCTGCAAGGATAAAACCGTAGAAATCGGCGATATCGAATTCAGAAACGTTTCCTTCAGATACTACAAGACCAGTCAAGACAAAGTACTTGACACTATAAATCTTAAGATAAACGGCGGAGAGACCGTAGGTATAATCGGTTCTACGGGTTGTGGCAAGACCACTCTCGTATCCCTTATTCCCCGTCTTTACGACACCGACGAAGGCGAAGTCCTTGTAGACGGAACAAACGTAAAAGACTACTCTCTCAAAAACCTCCGTGAAGGTATCGGTATGGTACTCCAGAAAAACGTTCTTTTCTCGGGTACTATTGAGGAAAACCTCCGTTGGGGTAACGAAAACGCCTCCGATGAGGAGATGATGGCAGCGGCTGAAAACGCACAGGCAGATAAGTTTGTAAAGAACTTCACACTCGGATATAAAACCGAGCTTGGTCAGGGAGGCGTTAACGTATCGGGTGGACAAAAGCAGCGTCTTTGTATCGCCCGCGCACTCCTCAAAAACCCCAAGATCATTAAAGTCGGAGGCCAAGCGG
>JAZSCR010000141.1:0-10619 GCA_045530715.1 Eubacteriales bacterium | reverse complement strand
GGCATACCTACAACGAATATCTTCTTGTGAACCCCGTAACGGAAGGTAAAATCTTTTATTCTTATTCTGATATTATTTCCCTTAAAGCAGGCGACCAAAAGAACGCAGAAGCTTACAAATTGGCTTATGGCAGTTGCCCAGGCCGCACCCTCAATACCCATATCAAATGCAAGTATAAGAAGAGGGTCAAGGAAAATATTCAAAACGCCGCCTATGGCAACGCCAACCATTGAGTATACGGCATTACCCTGATACCTTAAAATGTTATTCAAGGTAAAGGTTGATATCATAAAGGGGGCAGCGTAAAGTATTATTCTTATATACGCCTTTGCCAGAGGAACAATAGTTTCCGTGGCTCCTAACAAAAGGACTATATCTTCAAGAAATATAAGGCAGATTGCCGAAAAAACGGCACCTATGGAAAAGGCGGTAAAGAATCCCGTTGAAGCTACCCTCTCGGCCATCTTTACGTCCTGTTTCCCAAGATATTGAGAAAGATTATTTCCCGATCCCATACCGATGGTAAAGCCGATTGCCTGTATAAGAGACATTATAGACATGGCCACGCCCACGGCTCCCGTGGTGGTAGAGGTGCCTATCATTCCCAGAAAGTATGTATCCGCCATATTATACAGCGAAGTTATCATCATTGAAATAATGGTGGGAACCGAAAGTGACAGCACCAGCCTCCTTACGGGGGTTTGGGTCATACGGATAAATTTTTCTTCTCTCGTCTGGACAGGCTTCATTTGTTATCCCCTGAGGAATTCTTTTCCATTCTGTCAAGTATGGTCTGAAGCTCGGCCATAAAAGTACTTACGTCCTTAAACTGTCTGTAAACGGAAGCGAATCTAACGTAGGCTATCTCGTCAATCTCCTTAAGCTTCTCCATAGCAAGCTCGCCTATTTTAGCGTAGGACACTTCCCTTTCCATATCGTTCTGCAGCTCAGCCTCTATATCGTTAACGGCTTTGTCAAGAACCTTCATGGATACGGGACGCTTGTGGCAGGCCTTTAAAAAGCTTGCCATAAGCTTCTCCTTTGAAAAGGGCTGTCTGGTCTTATCCTTTTTAATTACCATCAAGGGCTGATGATCCACCTCTTCAAAGGTGGTAAATCTTTTTTCGCAGGACAGACATTCACGTCTTCGACGGATACTGCCGTCGGTAGGACGGGAGTCTATAACCTTTGATTCGGTGTAGCCGCAAAAAGGACACTTCATATTTTTTCCTCCGCTTATAATCTTTAAGAGTAAAACAGTTTGTTGAGTTTGGTATAAGAGTCCTCTATATCAGAGTACTCGGTATAATTTTTTCTGTATACTTCGATAATATAATTGCCTTCATAACCTATGGCGTCAAGTGTGCTTTTTAATCCCTTAAGGTCAAAATTACCTCTGCAAGGCAAAAGACAATCGTTTTCTTCGTTATAATCGTTTATATGGACAAGTTTAATATTCTTTCCCATTACCTTGGCCATTTCAAAGGGATCCTGACCTGCTCTGTTTGCCTGCTTTATATCCAGGGTAAATGAGATATCGTCCCCAAGAATGTCCTTGAGAGCCTTAACGTACTCAACCTTTCCTGCCAAGCATCTGGAAACGTTTTCCTGGCAAAGGAATATTCCCTCTTTTTTTGCCACCGTGGAAAGGAGATGAAATCTTTCGGCATATTTTTCGGGCTCCATTCCAAGGGTAAGATTAGCGCCGTGAAAGACGAAAAATCTTGCGCCCATTCCTGCCGCTCCCTCAAAATATCTGCGGTAAATATCAATGCCCTCTTCTATTCTTCTGGCATAATCGGAAAAGAAATATCCGGTTTCTATAAAAGACGAAAAAGGATGAACCGAATCGATCTTCATTCCCGCATCAGCGGCAACCTTTGCTATTTCTGAGCAAAAGGGCGGGGAGATTTCGGAGGACGTATTAAAAAACATCTCGCAAACCTTCGCGCCGCTTTTCACAAGGTGCTTAAAAGCATCTTCTGTGGGCATGGAATAATAACACGCGCTGGATATTCCAATCATTGCATCGTCCTCCTTTAAGCATTACACTTAAGTATAACATAAACACCCTTTATTGTCAAGGATGCGGCCTTGAACTTTTATCAAAAACAAGCCGCTTGACAAACATTTTTCTATATGGTATAATAAATTATTAGATTATTATTAGGGATAATATTATGAGAAAGATTGAAGTACTCGATTCCACACTCCGAGAAGGAGGACAGAGGGAAAGCATTAACTTTTCCAGACTTGATAAACTTAAAATAGTAAAACAGCTTGACTCTCTGGGAGTGGATTACATAGAGATAGCCTCGCCGATGTTCGGTCAGAACAACGGAGAGATATTTGAAGACTTAAAATCCGTATCCCTGAACGCCAAAATAGTTGCATTCGGAAGAACCTGTAAGCCCGAATCCTCGCCCGAAGATGACCCTGCCATAGCAGACCTTTTATCTGCGGGCACCGAATACGTTTCCATATACGGAAAATGTTGGGACGAGCAGGTAGAAAAGGTTCTCCGCACCACTTGGGAGGAGAACGTACGTATCGTTACCGAAACCATAGCATATCTGGTATCAAAGGGACGTAAAGTGTTCTTTGACGCAGAGCATTTCTTTGACGGATATGCAGCTTCCCCCGAAAAAGCTATGGAACTGCTTAAAGCCGCAGAAAAGGCAGGTGCTTGCCTTCTCTGTCTGTGCGACACAAGAGGCGGGCATTTCCCCGAAACAATAGCTGAATACACAGCAAAGGTCAAGGCAGAATGTTCCGTAAAAATTGCCATCCATGCCCATAACGACGGAGGCATGGCAGATGCATCCAGTGCTTCGGCAGTATTTGCAGGGGCAGACCAGATACAGGGCACCATAAACGGTATAGGCGAAAGATGCGGTAACGCAAATCTGGCTACCTGTATTGCAAACCTTCAGCTTAAAAAAGGATATACCCTTATCCCCGAAAACAAGCTCCGCCATCTCACAAAGGTGGCAAGAGCCATAGCCCAGACCTGCAATTTCTCCACAAGCGGTATGCCCTACGTATCCCGCACCGCATTTTCTCACAAGGCAGGTACCCATATAGATGCAGTTATCAAGGATCCCCGATCCTTTGAGCATATAGACCCTTCAATCATAGGAAACAAGCGAAACATTCTTGTTTCGGGACTTAGCGGCAGAAGCGCTATAATGCCCTTATTGCAGGCATTTGCTCCCAACATTGACAGACAGTCCCCCGAAACGGACAAGCTTCTTGAGGTGATAAAGGATCACGAAACTCTGGGATATCAGTATGAATCAGCCCACGCATCTCTTGAGCTGCTTATCAGAAAGACCCTGGGTATACATAAAAGCCACTTCAGAGTTGAGAGATTCAAGCTCTTTACCGAGCAGACCGACAGGTCTGAAAGCAACGCCCCCGTGCTTGATACATCCGTATCAAAGACCTATCTTCCCATGGGATTATCCTCCGCCTTTGTGAAAATATCCGTGGACGGCAAAAGTGAAATGGCCGCAGCCGAAAGCGACGGTCCTGTAAATGCCCTTGACACGGCCATAAGAAAGGCTCTGTACGTATTCTATCCCCAGCTTAAGGAAGTAAGCCTGGTAGACTATAAGGTTAGAATAATCGACGGCTCCACAGCCTCCGGCGCAACAGTAAGGGTTATGATTGATACCTCAAACGGCACCGATACCTTTACAACCATAGGCGTATCTGCCGACATTATAGAGGCCTCAAAGCAAGCCATAATCGACTCCCTCGAATACGCCCTTTACAAGGCTGACAAGGAACAATAAGAGGAGAAACTATGAAATTCATTATCGCTTCAGATATTCACGGCTCTGCCTATTGGTGTCAAAAATTACTTGACAGGTATGAGGAAGAAAAGGCAGACAGGCTCCTTTTGTTGGGAGATATACTTTATCACGGCCCCAGAAACGACCTTCCCCAAGGCTATGCTCCCAAGGAAGTCATAGCTATGCTCAATCCTTTAAAGGATAAACTGCTTTGTGTCAGAGGTAACTGCGACACGGAGGTTGACCAGATGGTTCTTGACTTCCCCATCTTGGCAGATTATGCAATAATCCCCCTTGCCGACAGACTTATATACGCTACCCACGGTCACGTATATAACTCTTTAAAGCTTCCCCCCGTTTGCCAACAGGACATTCTTCTCCATGGACACACCCATGTTCCCGTCTGTGTAAAGAATGAAGACCACGTATACATCAATCCCGGCTCAGTATCCATACCCAAAGAAAACTCTCCCCACAGCTATATCCTCTTTGACGGAGAGAGCTTTTTGTGGAAAGATATAGAAACCGGCAACGTCTATAAAGAAACCCGTATAGGCAAAGATATATAAAAATTCAGGCAAGCCGCGGCTTGCCTGTAATTATAATTATTCTTTTCCGTCCATCACGTCGAGCATGAGTTGCCCCACGTTGTCGTATATCTTTCTTGCTACGGCAACCACGTCAGGGTGGCTATCTATCATACCGTAACCCTTAAACTCACTTATCATACAAGCATCGTCCGCGCCATCACCTATGGTATACACGTCAGACTTTTCACCGCCTACGATGCGTAGCAGTTTATGTCCGCCGATGGCCTTATCGTTGCCCTTCTTAAAGAAAAACACACCCTTTCCTCCGCAGTAAGAAGCGTATATCTTGCTTTGAGGATCCCCGTTTATCTCGTCGCAAAGGTTACGGCAGGCATCGGCATCGACCATTCTTACGTGCAGACTTACAGGATTCACGACCGTTTTTCTCATCTCTTCTGCAGACTGAAGTACCGTTTCCCTTTCTTGGGGCAGGTTATCGGGACAAAGAGCGTATTCATAAAGGCCATCAGCCACAGAGATATGCTCAACACCGATCTCCACTATCCTATCAAAAAGATCCATCAGTTCATCCTTAGGAACGGTATTGCATGAAATAACGTTCCAGTCTTTATCAAAAATAATAGCGCTGTGATCACATATATAATAATCACAATCAAGATCTATAGCTACGGCCGTCTCATGCATACGACAGGCGCAACGGGCAGTAGAGATAGCGATCACGTTACCTTCCTTTTTCCATTCGGCAACAGTATCTCTTAATTCCTGAGAATACTTATGACCCCGAAAAAATGTGCCGTCAAAATCACTCATCAATATTTTCATAGCCTACCTCCAACAAGGATTTTATCTGATTATACTATAATAAAATGTCAAAAGTATGAAGGACATACAGAAAGGATCCACAATGAACAGATATTTTAAACCCGGCCAAACAGTTCTCTTCCAGGGTGACAGCATAACCGATTGCGGCCGTCGTGACGGGTTTGAGCCCTTCGGATACGGGTATGCCAATAAAATAAGAATCATTTATAACGAATTATTCTCCGACGTTGAAGACAATCAATATCCCCGCACGGCACACGACGAACCTTCGGGATACCCACCCATTCCCGCAAGCAGCGGAGTTAATTTTGTAAACAGAGGTGTTAGCGGCGACAGAGCCTACCGCATTTTGGACAGATTTGAAGAGGATATTCTTGCGGTAAAACCCGATTTCATATCCATTCTTGTTGGTGTTAACGAGGTTTACCACCATCTTCCCGAAAAGCCCAAGAGCTACTATCCACCCGAAAAATACGAAGAAAAGTACTGCAAGCTTCTTTCCCGCATACGCGACGAGTTACCGAATACCGAGATAATGGTTATTGAACCGTTCCTTATACCCTCCGATAATCCTCTTTACGAGCAAAGAAAATCAGAGCTTCTTGTTCTTTCGGCCATAGCCCGTGACCTAGCGATGAAGAAAGCGGACTATTTTCTCCCAATGTGGGGTATATACAATAACGTGATCGCTTCAAAGCAAGCCACTCCCGAACAGCTTTCAAAGGACGGAGTACACCCCACTCCCCTCGGCCACACATATATTACAGAGGCTTATCTTAAGATATTGAACATTATATAATAATAAGACACTCTCTTCAAGTCTTTTTTTACAAAACAACGTTTTTTAAAAAACGTGTTGTTCCGATTTCCTTTTATGTTTGTTATAATAGGGTCACAACAAAACTAAAAAGGAGACTTAACAATGAATACAGACAAAATTTACGCCGAATCTATCGCAAAGGAGTATGCCCCCAAAGATAACTCAAAAATTGTCGCGCTTCGCAAACTTGACAGAGCAGCAAAGATGCCGGCAACCGTTTTTACCTACACTTTTGGCATCCTTTCCACCCTTATTGCCGGTACAGGTATGTGCTTGGCTATGCAGGTCATCGGAGGGACTCTCCCCCTCACCGTCGTTGGCATTATTATAGGTATTATAGGCTTTACTTGCACAGGCATCAATTATCCCATCTACAAGAAAATACTTGAAAACGGCAAAAAGAAATATGCATATGAGATAGTGGAGCTTGCAAGAGAGATCAGTGAAGGCAAATAAATTTTCTCGGAGGGTGTCTTATGAATAAGAACGAAAGCAGATATTTTAATACGGCGATCAAAATGGACGAAGCCCTCATTGCACTTCTTGACAAGAAGGATTTTGCTTATATTACCGTAAAAGAGATCTGTGAAGTTGCAGGTGTCAATCGCTCTACCTTTTATCTTCACTATGACAATACTTCGGACTTATTAAATGAGACCGTAAAATATATTCTCGATAAGCTTCTTGCATACTATTCGCCCGACACAAAAAGCATATCTCGCCATTTTGAAAACTGTCAACAGGACGAATTAGTATTTATAACTACTGAATATCTAACACCCTATCTGACCTATATCAAGGAAAATCAGAAAATCTTTAAAGTTGCTATTAAGCGGTTCAGTTCTATGAATATGGATGAAGTATACTACAAGATGTTCAACCATATCTTTAACCCTATCCTCGCTTGTTTTCATGTACCTGAAAAAGAACGCGCTTATATAATGAAATTCTATCTAACGGGTATATTTGCTATCGTAACGGAATGGCTTGACAAGAATTGCTCTGACGACATGTCTACTATAATCAAAATTATCTCCGATTGCGTACTGGGAGAGCGACGCATAAATGGATAGAACGCTCAAAATTGCACTCACCGGTATGGTGTTTAACATTTCATTTAGCGCCTACTATCTCATATTTGGAATAGTGTCCGGCTCCTGGTGGCTTTTAACCCTCGGCACATATTACTTAATTTTATGTATTGTCCGCATCTTTGTTTTCAGGACAAAGAAAGACAGCCGCTTTGTAACGAAATTCACGGGAATTATGCTAATGGTGACGGCTATTCCACTTGCCGGAACGGTTATCCTGTCCGTTGTGCGCGACAGAGGTCACAAAACACACATGATAGTGATGATTGCGATTGCTGTATATGCGTTCACAAAAATAATATTAGCTACAGTCAATATTATAAAATCAAGGCGCAGTACATTTCAAAAAGCACTTCCCATGAGGAGTATATCATTTGCCGATTCCTTAGTATCACTCTTCGCTCTGCAACGCTCAATGCTCGTATCATTTGAGGGAATGACGGAAACGGAAATAATGATTATGAACGGAGTCGTCGGCTCTGCTATATGCGTGATAGTATTTCTGCTTGGACTAAACCTCGTAATAAACAAAAAAAAATACGCACTGACATTTTGCGCGATTAAAGTATAATAATACCCCGACAGAGATGACAATCTGTCGGGGTATTTCTTTTTATACAAGAACGTAAAACATTATCGAAAAGAAATGCAATATACTACCCGCAAGAACAAAAAAGTGGAATACAGAATGCATATACTTTACCTTTTTGCCCACACCGTAAATAATAGCACCAACCGTATACGCCACGCCACCGCCGAGAAGCCACCATGTGCCGTCACCCAGAGCGGCCTTTACCTGGGGAAAACAGAATATAATGCACCACCCCATCACAAGATAAAGAACCATACTTATGACTTTAAACTTCTTTAAATCAATGGCGTTAAGCACTATACCTATCACCGCGCAGCCCCACACTATACCAAACATAGTCCACCCTAACGCTCCATTTAGGGAAACCAGAGTATATGGTGTATAAGTACCTGCAATGAGGAGACATATACTGCAATGGTCTATTATTCTGAAAACCTTTTTTGCAAGGTTTACCTTCAGCGCGTGATAAAGACAGGACATGGTATAAAGAACCACAAGGGTGCCCCCGTATATGGAACAGCTTACCACCTGCATCGCGCTACCGTTAAAGGCTCCTCTTATAACGCAAAGAACCAGAGCAGCGATACCCAACAGGGCACCAACGCCGTGGGATATGGAAGAGATAAGTTCTTCTCCCAAACTATACTTTGGAATGGCTATATTTCTATTACTCATATTCATTTTCTCCTTTTATCGGGGATAAACCGTAAGGCAATAAGGACTATTATGGGAAATACCGTTGCTAAAAGCATTCCCGTACGTAAGCCGGAAGCATCAAGGGTGTCGGCCGATATAATGGCAGGAATCACATTTTCGGTTACGCCATCCGAAACAATACCTATTAACCAAGGCCCTACTATACATCCTATATCTCCTGAAACGGCAAGGAGGCCGTACATTCCCGTACCGCCGTCAGGATAGAGTCGTTCGGCAAAGATAATTGCCGCCGGCCACATAATCGTTATTGAAAATCCGGTAATAGCACAAGCAATCAGAGCCAATACCCCATTATCGGAAACAGCAGCAACTATATAACACACGACACAAAGAATAGCCGTAGCAAAAACCGTAGGTTTCAGAGGTATCTTTGCGCTGTATTTTGCATAAATAAGTCTACCCAACCCCATAAGAAAAGCAAAAAGACAGGGGCCCGCAATATCGCCTACAGTCTTGGAAACGTTCAGTCCCTTTTCTGCAAACATGGACGCCCACTGAGCCATAGCAAGTTCAGAGGCTCCGCTGGCAAATATAAGAATGGTAATAATTATAAACAATCGGGAAGCAAGCAGCTTTTTAATAGAAGTTTTTCTCTGCTCACCGGTAGATTCAACAATGGGTACGGTAGCAAAATTAAATATATTAATTAAAGGAATCAAACTCCAAAGTATGGGCAGAACGAACCAGTTCTCTCTCCCAATAACAAGAAGCAAAATGGTGGAAATAAGTATAACACCCATCTGTCCCCAGCAGTAAAAAGAATGGAGTATGGTTATAAGTCCCGCCTTGTTATCAACAGGGCAGTCAGAGGCTATAGGCGTTACCATAACCTCTATAATTCCGCCACCAATAGCATAAAGTATAGCTCCGGCAGCAAGTCCGTAAAACTCAAATCCCTTTAGCAAAAATGGAGTTAATCCCAAAAGAAGGAGTCCTAAAGAACATACAGCCTGGGAAAAGAGGACTATTCGTCTTCGTCCTATCTTATCGGCATATTTGGCAGATAACAGGTCAACAACCAGCTGGGTAACAAAATTCACCGACACAAGAGCCGAAAGCTTACTGTAAGACAGACCGTAAAAATCCTGAAATACAATAAAAAGCAAGGGGGCAAGATTATTCACTACAGCCTGAACCACATATCCCGTGCAACAAGCAACTACCGTACCGTTATAAGTACGTTTCATATTCTTCCCTCCTTAAGCAAAATTTACTTGGGTATTTTACCATACTATTTTGTCAAAATGTAGGCGGTGAGAAAACAAACTTTGTACTTTTATCTACAAATAAATTTTTCTTTACAGAGTACTTGAAAAAGCAGAAAAAATATGATACAATGATAGAAAGGCCACGTTGGTCTGAATATGATGATAAAAATTAATATATTTAAGGAGATTACATATGAAGCAGATCGTTGCAGTCGGTCCCAAGCATAATGTTATCAAAGAAGTTCCCATGCCCGAAATGACGGATAACCACGTTCTTATCCGTAACCTTTACGTGGGCGTTTGTATGTCCGAGCATTATGACTGGTCTACCGCACCCGAAGGCTTTGCTTTCGGTCATGAGCCCATGGGCGTTATTGAAGCAGTAGGTAAAAACGTTACCGGATACGAAGTTGGTCAGAAAGTTACCGGCACTTGGGGAAGCGCTCTTCCCGGTACTGGCGGCATGACTGAATACGCAGTTGCAGACCCCTCCAAGCCCGGCACTATAATAGTTCCCGTTCCCGAAAATCTCAGAGACGTTGACTTCGTTGTTGAACCCCTTCAGTGCATGATAAGTGCTGCAAGTAAGGCAAA
Organism: Eubacteriales bacterium; assembly: GCA_045530715.1. Classification (GTDB taxonomy): domain Bacteria; phylum Bacillota; class Clostridia; order Oscillospirales; family UBA644; genus JAZQLP01. Next base: position 427 of record JAZSCR010000141.1, on the reverse strand, counting down.
GGTTAACGTTCCCGGTACTGAAGTTTGCGTAGTAGGCGCAGGCTACATGGGATGCGGTGTTCTTTCCCTTCTTAAGCTGAGAGGTTGCTTTGTAACCGCAGTTGACCCCAGACCCGAATCCAGAGAAAACGCAAAGAAATACGGTGCTGACTACGTTTACAGCGTAGAAGAAATGGAAGAAAAGCTTGCAAACGGATTTGAAGGCTTTGACGTAGTTATGGAATGGGCAGAAAGCGACGAGTCCCTTGACCTCGCAGCCCGTCTTACCAAAGAATGCGGTCAGCTCTGTATCGGTGCATACCACACCGGCGGTAACAGAAGCGTTGACGTTCAGCTCCTTAACGTAAGAGCTATTGACTGTATCAGCGTTCACCCCAGAGAGCTCGACCTTAACAAAACCGCAGCTTTCAACGCCGCAAAGCTTCTT
>JAZSCR010000097.1:0-3547 GCA_045530715.1 Eubacteriales bacterium | reverse complement strand
TTTCCCTTCAATATACTGTTCATCCAGCCTTGCCACCTCGGACTCAAAGGCTTCCTTATCATATTCAACGCTCAGGCGGTACAAAGAAATACCGTATTTGCCCTTTAAAAGACACTCGTAAAAGACAGTTGTTCCACCTTTCACCATTTCCCTTGAGGGCATTACATCGGAAGCATTTTCTACAAAGGCCGAATCCCCTATAAGATAGGATTCATCGTAGGTAAATTCCGTCTTTTGAACTGCATAGATGTAACGAAATATCATCAGAGGCAATATTGCTATAATAACGGCCAAAATATACCAACGGACGCCTTTATTTTTTCTGAATAGAATAAAGGTCAGCAGAGGAACCCCAAAAAAGAGAAGGAAGAAGAAAAATCCGTTCCAGAAGCCCGGCCAAATGGTATATAAACATATCCACCAAAACATCGCTATTACCGCAAAGATACACAAAAGCACCTTTAAACTACGCTTTAAGAAAGTCATTTATCTTTCTCCTTTTTTTCATCCTCCCGAAGGGCGGCGTACTCTTATCGCTTACCAAGGAACGGTTACTTCGGCAAAGGTCTTCATTGTGGGTTTATGGTCTATAATGACCCATTCACCGTCGATTTTTTGTATTTTAAAAACACTGCCATCTTGACCGCCTCGGATTATTTCACCGTCAACGTCGTCAACATGGATATCTGTAAGTACCCACATATAGCCTTCCTTCCAATTATGCAGAACGAATTCTCTCTTAACTTTGACATGGATATTTCCGATATTTTCATCCTCATATCTTTCAGAGAAATGATATGCGTGAAACTTGAGATGTTCATTAATCTCGGTGTAAGGGATTTCGCCTTTAACAGTAGCTTCAATCTCTCTCTTGACAGAATTAGTATCTATAACCATTGCAACGTACAGTAAAACGCCCGCAATAATAACAACAACGAGCGTACAGCCGATTACGCAAAAGATACGTTTTATTACTCGTAAGAATTTATCCATAATGTTTTCTCCTACCCTTTAGGGTTAGCCGCCCCGAAGGGCGGCGGAAGCTTTAAATAATAAAAAAATGTACCGTCTGCGCAATACTGAACAATGTCAGCAGGGCGAATATTACCGTAAGTGCCCGACTGCTTTTTCTGAAAATAAGAATACACGGGGCATTGAAGATTGACGAAAACATCCATAAAAATCTCAAGGCATCCAGAGCATCATAGTCGATAACGGTTTCATCCCAGGTTTCGTAGGGCGAAATGAGTGAAAGGAACATCATTGCAGGTATAATAATACACAGCAATACGATTCCTATTATGTTTTTTACAGTTGTTTTCATAGGGCATCCCAACCTTTCACAAGACACGCATTACGGCTCTCTTATCGTTATCTCTCCGTCAAGAGGATGAGACTGAACGACCAAGGAAATAAGCTCTTTTACAGCGTCCTTCTTTTGTTCTTCGTTCAGCCCGTCAAAGAACTCCTCAAGGGCATCCATATCCTTTATTCCTTGGGAATATTGATTTATCAGAATCAGATCCTTTATATCAATTTCCGCACTTCATTGCCAAATAAGTCTATCTTAATTTTCGTTTCCAGTTCCTGTTATACGGCCTTAAATATACCCTATAAAACCCTTTGGGTATACGACCTTTGTTTGCAGCCATCATATCTGGCAGCACATGCAACGCATCGGCAAAGCAGAGTGCTTCCTCAAAACGACTATCCGCAAGTAAGCGCTTTAAATGCTCAAGGTATCCTATAAATTTATTCCGATCAATATCCAGAACGACTGTCTTTACGTAATAGTTTTCCCTATTGACAAACTCCCATTTTTCATTCCCGTCAGTAACGGAACGGAGAGCCCTTCTGACACGGTTATCGCCTATCACCTCTTCCTTTAACAGCTCTGTGAGTCGCTCTGCAACGGCAATATTGCGACAGTTCTCAATATCCCCGCGAATAAGAGACAGGGTAAAGCTAATATCAAACAGCTCGTTTTGGTAGATCATTGTTATTCTCCTTTGACTAATACGGCAGACGTATTACGTCTATCGGCCTATTGTTTGCAATAGCATTGGCCAATCGATGGTGGCCATCCTGGACAACGCCATTCCGATATACAGTTATAGCTTGAGATGAACCGTATCGTTCAACCGTCTTTAACCTCTGAGGATCAAGTGTCGTAAGATTTTTCCGGGGTGTTAGCGTAGTTGGGTCTACTCCAATCTGAACATACGGTCCGTCTGGATCATACGGAACGCCTATAGGAACAACAGGTCGATTTCTTACTGCCTGCACAATCTGGGTTGTGCCATCGGCAACAGCAAAAGCAAGAGCAACCGTACCCAAGGAATCTGCCCAGTGCTGTAAAGATAACGGCTCTTCAGGATTTATAGCCCCATTAACGGTGTCAACCGCACCTAAGGTCAACCAATTACTTATTGTATATAGGTTTGGATTATCCGTCATTTCTTGTGAGTGTTCGGATAATTCGTTTATTGCATTTTCTATAACACCGAGAGTAAGCCAATTACCTATAGTCCACAAATTAGGGTCATCATACATTTCCTGATTTCGTCTTTTTAATCCGTTTTCATATATTTGACCGACAGTATCCCCTATATTCTGACCGATATCAGTTAAAAACTCCCCTGCTTTATCCCAAAATGTCTCTTCACTGGAAGAATCATATGTGGTGGGCTGTAAACCACTCTCATTATACACCTTCGCCTGTCTGTTGTCAAGACTTTTGAAAACGTGGATCGGCAGATCTATATACTGATCGTATGAGATAGCGCCCTTTGAATAGTCCTCGTACGCTCTGTCCTGCAGAGCGCCGAGGGTCTTGGGCTCAAGGACCTTTACGTCTATCTGCTCGCCCTTGAGCATTCTGCCGTAAAAATGGTCGGCAAGCATTTTGTCGGATTTTTCTTGATTTATCCTTTGGGCTTCTGCTTGAGCCATAGCGTCCCTTTGAGCCTTTTCTTTTTGGGAGTTTTCGGCGTAGGCCTTCAGGTATGCCTTGCGGTCGTATCTATTAAGGCTGCCAAAATCCGACCAAGGAATAGCCTGAAAGGTTTCGGGATTTCGCCAAGCCGCGGTGGGAGATGAGTAGTCGGGTTTTGCGGGAATGGGCGAAGTGTTCCCCGTGTTGCTCGCAGCCCTGTTACCCACACCTTCCGTCAGCCTTCGGCTGCCACCTTCCGCAAGCGGACGGCTTGTGTTACCCGGCAGCCTTTCCTTCAGGGATGTGGACAGATTTGAGGGTATCTCGCCCGTCTTGAAATAGCGGCCCAACATACCCTTTGCCTTTTCGGCAGCTGTGGCAGTTATGTAGTCGTCGTAAGTAAATTCCCTCTTCTGGGTGGTGGGAGTGGGAGTACCGTTTGCCTCCCTCTTTAGGGAGGCAGTGTTGCCGTCCTTTATAACTGCAACCGTCTTTTTCTCTTCTTCCTTCTTCTTTTTCTTTGAAGTCGAGGGCAAACCTCCGTCCTCTTTGAGTATTACCGTAACATTTTTGTTAGGCATCGATTTTTCTCCTTTCGGAATTTGTTTTTTT
>JAZSCR010000053.1:0-9071 GCA_045530715.1 Eubacteriales bacterium | reverse complement strand
ATCACATCGCAAAGATAGGTACCTCTGGAATACACGTCCTCAGAAAGGACGAAAAGCTCAAACAGATACAGTTTACCCGAAGAGTCATAGTCTCCCACGTAATACCAGCAGGCATCTGACTCCGTATAACCGTAGCGAACGTATTTCGTCGCGGACATCGACGAAGAAGTTGTCCCCGCCACTATATTACCGTCGGAATCAACAGATATAGACTTATATCCTCTAAAGCCTGTGGGATAACTGCCACCGGATTCGAGCATGATAGTTTCATCGTAATCCTCATCCCAATAAATCTCACCCTTTTCCTCCATATCCTCGAGTTCATCAACACTACACTCAAAAGAGGACACCAAAAGAGTATGGTTTAAGGTATGAGATGCACTATACTTTTTCCATACGTTTACGGAGGTAACCTCAACGGTTGCAGAGTCAGAGGTATAGTTGGTATCCTCGGCAACGGAAACGGTAATAACCGCACTACCCGCGCCCTTTGAGGTGGCAGTCAAAGTGTTTCCGTCAACGTAAACCGAAACCACGTCAGAGTTTGAAGACAGGGCAGTAATAACTCCCGTCCCTTTTCGTTCAACGTCAATAAGGGCAGTTTTATTAAACACGGTGTCAAGAGAAATACTTGACACACCAAGAGTCACACTACCCTCAGCCTTTGAAATAGACCATATAACGTTTCTTGGCAGAAGGCTCTTATCATTCCAGCAATATCCCGGACGGGGAGTGAATACGCAAACGTAGCTTCCCGCGTCGGTAGCGGAAAGCACACCGTTGATGGTGAGGGTTTCGGGGTCGTAGTCATTCCAGGCGGGAGTAAGGCTCTCACCCGTATAAATAAGCTCTCCCTTTTGGGAGGGAACGGTGGGCAAGGTTATCGTAACCTCTCCCCCACCTCCCGAGGGAAAATATGATAATATAGGCATTTTTCTTACTCCTCTCTATCCTAAAATAACCACCGTTACGGGGATATCCACCTTAGGCAGGTAACCGTCGGCCACCACCGTAATGCTATCCTCGTTCTGGGCGTAAACGGAGATAATACCCTCCCTTGCAACCCTTCGCTGTTCGGCGGTGGCGGCAAAGGAAAGACCTACGTAGCCGTTGCTTTCGGAAGTAACGCCGTCCACGGAAAGGGTTTGGGTATAGGGCGCCGTGGCGCTCCAACCCGAGGAGGAGAGGATCACGTCAAGGGATTTGCTTGACGGGGGTATATGGGGGAGCTGAGAGGAAAGTACTATGCCGTCCTCTCCCAAAGAGGCCACCGACTGCCCCAAATCCTCCTCCGTGAGGTAGGTTTCGGGAATACCCTCCGACCAGAGCTGACCGTTTTTATCAACCCCAACGGGCTGGGTCATGGTGTCGGTCTTTGCAACGCAGTTTCCTACGCCGCCCACGTCACCCTTGTCACCCTTATCCCCCTTGGCGCCCACAAAGTCGCCGTTTTGGAGCTTTGCTTCCACCTCTTCCTTTACGGCAAGGGTGGAGGAGCGAACCTCCTCTGTGGCATCTATAAGAGCGTGGGTATCGAATATGGCCTTTGAAAGGGCGGTAAACTCGGATCCTGACTCTATGGCAGAGTCCTCCTCTGCGCTGTCCAGAACCCTTACCTCAAATATGGGAGAGGTAAGTATGCCCATATCCTCCGAGTCGTATATTCTTACCGAGCACTCCAAAACCCCTGCCTCTGCGGTGGTCTGGGAGGTCATATCGTAAATTACCGAATTCCCCTCCAAAAGGCAGTCGTTATAGAGAAGAGTGCCGTCGGCCTTTTTACCGAAGAACACCGCCCTGCAGCCCAAAGGCAGAGGATAAGGGCGGCCGTCCTGGTGAAAGCCAATGACCAGACGTCTGTGGGTATCGCCACGGGAAACGTTAAGACAAACTCCCCCATGGGTATCCCTCAGATCGAGGTCGAATTTGTAGATTTGTTTTTCCATAATTAATCCTCCATGTTGCCGCTGGCGGCAACTCAAAATGAATTCATCGTTGCTGGCAACGATTGATTTCTCGAAGAAAATATTTAATTTAAGCGTGAAGAGCGCACAATATCTTAACCGTGCAGATTATCTTTCACGCTATTCTCCTTTTTTGTTTTGTCGAGGGGCAGGAATCGTTCCCAATCGCACCGCAGGTGCGTATATCATCCGTCCGTAGGACGGTATATCATCACACCGCAGGTGTGCATATCATCATTGCGAAAGTAATATACAGCCTTCGGCTGGTGATATACACGCTAACGCGTGATGATATATATACACATTGCTTTCGCAATGGATACGCCCCCACGGGCGTCACCCTACCTAATCGCCTGCGTCTTATCCTTGGTGGGCGTGCTTGCGGGTCTGCCGCTTGAGGCAACACCGCCCGAGGTGTAGAAGCTTGCATAGTAGTAATCCCTCAGATACATACATCTGTTTATATCCCTGGCGTCAACACCGTTGTAACGGAAGGTGTCAAGCATATGCTCTGCCGTTTCAAAATCTCCCGCTGCAAGATAGCCTTCATAAACGGACATCATATTATCCGAAAGGATTATGCCGTCGTCGGTGGTGTCGGTAGAGCTTTTTTTACCGGTATCTTGTTTTTCGGGCAGGGGAGGTGTGGGAACAGTGTCCACAGTATCATTGCCAGTCTGATTAAGGCTCTTTTTATACTCAAACTCCTGTTGCCACTGGCTGTCAAGAATGGCGTCTCTTTCCTTGCGGTATGCCATTTCTGCCGCCCACTGGGCATCGGCCGCGGCAGCTCTTGCCATCTGATACTCGTAGTTAAGCTGGGTGCTGTAAGCATTGTAGGCCATGTTGCGGTCGTCGGAATATTTTCCGTAATCAAAATCCCTCTCCGAGTCGTATCTGCCCGCAAGGTAATCCCTTTCCGACTGATAATCGGCAACAGTATCTCTGTATTTGCCGTAGTCGGTGGCCTCCGCATCTGCAAGAACAGAGTATCTGTTAAGGAGCTCCGCCCCCTCCCTATCGTATCTGTCGGCGGCAAGGGCGTAAAGCTCGGGAACTATATCGTTGAGTCCCTCAAGGTAGCTCTGGTATGCCTGACTTCCCGCCGTCTGCGCCCAAGAGTTTGAGTAGCCACCCGTAAGGGCGGAGGCCTGCCCCACCGTGTCCTGCATGGCAAGCTTACCATGCTTTATGTATCTGTCCTTATACTGCTGATAAAGAGGGTCGGCAGAGGCGTGGTAGTTAAACTTCTCTCGGTTAAGGATACCGTTAAGGGCGGAAGAAATCTCCTCGCTCCACTTTGACTGATATTCGCCCGGCGCTGAAGCCAAATGCTTGTTCAGAGCCGCTTCGGCCAATCTCACCGCCGCGCTCTCAACGTAGTCATCGTATGTAAATTCTCTCATAACATTCCTTTCTGTTGCCGTTTACGGCAACGCAATAATAAATTTAAATTTTTCGAAGAAAAGATTTAAATTTAAGCGTGAAGAGCGCACAATATCTTAACCGTGCAGATTATCTTTCACGCTGTTGTCCTTTCTGTTTATTTCGTTACTGATATATCCGCCCAAAGCGTTGTGGGAGTTCCGCAGGGGGAGTAAAGAAGGAGCTTCCCATTTTGGCTGTCGTAGGATATATTCAAGGGCAGGTCTGACCTTGGGAATGCCGTAAGACTCTTGGGGCTTTGAAGCTCCGAGGGAAGGGTAAGGCTTACTTCCAACACCTCTCCCCCCGAAAGATTGGCCGCCATACTTGTAAGGTCGACGCTCCCAAAGGCCTCAAGGCGGCCGTCCGACCAACTTCTGCCCTCAAATTTTACAGACTTCCCCCCTACAGTTCCGTTAAGGGAGAGGGCGCCGCAAACGTGGGCGGTCATCTCCTTATCCCCAACCTCAAGGGCGGGCACCGATATCATCTGCCCCGAAATATGGGCAAGCTCGTCCCCATCATCGTTATAAAAAGTGAGACGGCCCGCGGAAAATCGGGCAAACTTATTAAATATCTCCTCTCCGTTCTTCTGGGTGGTCTGACCTATCTCAACGCCGTAGACGGGGTTTCCCTCGCTGTCGTCACAGAGATACCCAGAACGGATATGGGCAGTCACCGAGGTAAGGGTGGAGCCCATGTTCTGGGTAACCGAGTCCATACTCTCCATGCGGGAATAAAGCTGATTTATCCCCTGTGAGTTTGCCTCAAGGCGAAGGTCGGTGTCCTCAACGTAGGTTGAAAAGTCCCCCTTTGAGATAAATCTCCCCGAAAGGCGCTTGCTCAAACTGCCGAAATAGGCGTTCATTATCTCGTTTGATTTGATGATGTGGGGCTTTACGGCCTCAAACTCCGCCTCCCCTTCCTTAAGCTCCGCCCCCGTGGGGGAGTAGAGGCTTCGGGTACGGCTTTCAAGCTCTGAAAGGGCGGTGGTAAGCTGTTCTGCCAGCTGATAAAGGTAGCTCCTCATCTGACCTATCTGCTGGGCAGGGGTGGAGCCGGTTATGTTTGGCTGTCTTATTTCAAGGCTCACGGCGTATCACTTCCCCCTTCCACAGTCTTTGCAAGGGCGAATATCCCCGCCTCCCCCTCACCCTCTATGCGTAGTCGAAGGTGGTCGCATCTCTTGGTGCGGAGGGGTAGAGTAAAGCTCTTTAGCCCCTGACCTCTCACCGAGCCAAGGCGCTCCCACCTGCCCGAGGAATCGTATTGGGCAAGGACGCTCACCCTGCCCCCTTCCTCAAGCCACATTCGGAGGTCTATGCGGGTCAGGTACTTCATGTAGGGTGAGCCCACCCCAAGAAGCCCCGTTTCAGCCGCCCATTTTACGGGAGATTCATCCCTTACCCCCTTGCCGCCCACCGACATTATCATGGGTGAGTCTTCACAGAGGTAGAGCATATCCCCCAAATGGGAGCAAAATGAGGTGACTTTCGTATCGTCCTCCCTATGCCAAAGCCCCAGACGGGTATCCAGAACCATAAGGCTCCACTCCCCGCTGTCAAGGTCTTGGGCAGACAGATAATACTTGTTAAGGTTGGCTCCCGCCACGCCGTTAGCGAATCTTACCGTGCCAAAGGAAGAGGACACGTCCACGGGCAGAGAGCCATCGTAACCGCATACTCCCGTGGGGGAAAGGTAGTAAAGAACCTCGTTTACGGTGGCCAGACTCTTGTGGCTTCCAGCCGCCACACCTCGGCAGGAGGTGGACTGTATCTGATAGGCGGCAGGATATGAGCCGTAGACCTTGTGAATGTGATTTTCCTTGAAGAATAAGGGAAATCCCAAGTGTGTGGCCGCACCCGTAAAGGGGCCGTCGGAGCCGAGGGATGCGGCGTAGCTGTCGGTGGACACGCCCCCAAAGCAGTTCCAGTTTTTAAAGTCACCAAGCTTTGAGGCGTATATTTCGTTTACGGTGTTTCCTTCACGGTCGAGCCCGTAACGGCAACCCCAAAGTCTGTTCCCCGACTGGGTAACAAAGTCCATGTCGGGCATAAGCCTTGACACCCTTATCTCTTCGGTCTGACTAAAGGCCTCGTCGGTAACTCCCGTTACCACAATGTAGTCATCCCCCTTATCCCAAATTACAAGGGTGGAATTAAGGTCTTGGAGGGCTTTGGGAGTCACTCCCTCAATCTTTACCCCGTCCTCCTTTTCAAAGGCCGACCCAATGCCCGCCGCACCTATTCTGATATAGGTTGTGGCTATCCCTATCCACATATCCGAGGCGGAGGAATACTGATTAAGGGTATGGGGTGTGGCGGAGGTGTCTATCCAAAGGTCAAGATTTTCGGGCTCTTCGGGAGGCGTGTCCGAAAGGGTGGCATCCTCGTATGCCGAGCCGTCCACGCGGCAGAGGGTAAAGGTAACCTCACCCGAAGAAGTGTAGGTGGCCTCTATATCCCCTCTGTCGGACAGGTTGGCGGTGTTGATATATTTTTTATCGGGGAGGATGATTATGTAGGCGCCCATGGATATAAGCTCCTTTTCCCCTGAAGAAAGCCCCATATCTATCCTCTCCCCCTCCCTTACAAGGCAGGAGCCGTCGGCGTACCAAAGGCCGTTGTTGGAGATAAGGCCACCGATATTATTTTGGGCGGTGGCGTATATACCCCTCTTCGTGCGAGGTGAAAGAAGAGGATAGTTGTCGGAGGTGAGGTTTTGGGTAAAGGCAAACTCACCCTCGTTTACGCGGGGATTTTTGTTCATCCCCAAAAAGACGTCTATGACGTCGGTGGAGGAAGGGGGCGGGTTAAGAGTAGGAAAAATCATAGTCCCACCTCCTTAAAAATATCTGTAATTCTTCCCCGTGGGGAGGAATTTTCTGTTATAGTGGCGGTCAAAGGCCTTATAGAGGGTGTTATAGAGGAGAATCGAGTTGTTGTAACGGTTCATTTCTCCGTTAGAATAGTCTATTTTGGCCTCCAGCCACCTTAAATACATCTCGTCGTAGGGAGAGGGAGCAAGAAGCTCTCGGCTGTCGGGAGTGTCCTGGTCGTAGCCCGAAAACTTCTCCCCCTCCCACCCCTGGTGACCCGAAATCACGTTTTCCCAAAGGGTGCTGTCAAGGTCTGAGAGCCACCTTACCTTATCGGTGCGGGAATAGGAATTGGGCTTAAGGAAATCGGTGAGATTAATTGCTTCCTGTATTGTCATTTTTATCTCTCCTTAAAATCAGGATTTATTGGCCTTCTTTTCCTCGAAAAGCATAATAACCTCCATCATTTCTTCCTGATGGCGGAGGACTTCGGCCACCGAGGCGGGAACTTCAACCTCCACGCCCCTCTTTATAAGCCAGGTGTCCTTGTTTACGGAAACGAAAACGTCCTCCTGATCGTTTTTGGTCTTGGGTATGCGTACCTTTACGGTGTTTTTAGTTGCGGACATAGTTAGTTCTCCTTATCGTATAATTATAGATTTTTCTACTGCGAACGACTTCCTTTCAGGGGCCAGGGGCCAAGGTCCAGTTCTTTATTCTGCACGTTAAAAATTCAAAGACGGTTACGGCTTTGAATTTAAGCGGCGGGCACTGTACTGCTCTGTATTCTGTAGTATATCTCCGCCGTCGGCCAGGGGAAAGAAGTGTCGCAGATAGCGACGATTTAAAAAATGAACGGGTAATTCGCTACTTGTTTGCTGCAGGTCTCTTCGTTCCAAAACATTCGAAGCGCAGGGGTATTTTCCTTCCACGGAAAAACAATATTTGCTTTGCAACTGTTCGGAAAAACGAAAAAACAATTTTACGTACAAAACAAAATCTGCGAAAGCAGGGGGGGGGTCATTTGAACATAATAAAGGCAGTTATCGTTTCGCACAATATTTGCGTTAGCTCCTGTGTTTATACCTTACAATTACTACCTTATTTCCCTGGCCCTTGGCCCCTTCGTCGTTACCTTACTTAATTCGCCTTCGCAGTTTCGGAAAATTCTGCAGAGCAGGACTCTACTCTGACAATGTACTGAGGAATGAGAATTTCCGCAGTCTTGATGGCTTTCCAGCCCACAGAGCTTCTCTGGTCAAGGGGGTCGGCAGTGCCGGAAGAGCCCTTCTGCTTAACGATGGTCTGAAGACCGCCGCCGGTAACCTCGGTAACGCCGTAAGCGCCTTCACCAAGGAAGAGGGTACCGAATACGGCAAGGCCGTTGGGACAGCCCTCGCCTGCGTAAACCTTTGCCTCGGTGGACTCAACGAATCTTACGCCTGCGATCTCACCAAGCTCGCCCTCGTAAAGGGCTACGGGGTGGCCGTACTTGTGGATGTCAACCCATTCGGGGTCGCGCATAAGGTCGTAGGCAGCGTAGGGGTGAACGATAGCCACGTACTTGCCGTCGATCTTGGGAGCGTTCTGGGCCTTGAGCTTTGCAACGGCCTGCTGTACCGCCTTAACGGTAAGAACGCAGGTCTTGTCAAGGCTTGCTCTGGAGGTGACGGGGGTTTCGGTGCCGTCGGCCGCGATCTTGGGGCAGTAGGATACGTTGGTGCCCGACTGAAGAACGTTTCGAGTCACGGTGTCGAGGGTTGCGCCCGCCTGCTTACCGAGAAGCTTAATGGCTTCGAGAACGGTATTGTCAATGGCGGTGAGCTCAAGCATATCGGACATGGTCACGTAGTCGCCGTACTGCTCAACGTGTGCGGTAACGGAGGTTACCTCAAGGGCCTTGCCGTCGGGAGTTACGCCTTCGGTAAGGGGAGTAGAAGCCTTTTCAAGGGGCGCGAACTTGCGGAACTCAATGGTCTTACCGCCGTTCTGGGGAATGGGACGCTTCTGACCGAACTGGTCGTGCACCATATTGGGGCCGGCCTCGTCGATGAGGGACTGGTCGTAGAAGGTCTTGTTTTCGTCCTTAAGACCGGGTAAAAGAGTGGTCTGAAGCTGATTTGCAAAAAGCTGAAGATTAATGTTGTTTTTCATGATTTTTTCTCCTTTTAATTTAAATTAAAAACTGATTTTTTCACCTGACTGTACCCTTCGGATAATATCTTTTCTTTCCTCTTTGGTCAGCTGGTTTACGTCCCGCTTGGTCACCGCGGCGCTACCCTGCTGGGTGCCGTTTTCGGTGGGTCGGCGGAGGTTTGATTTGATTGTGTTAAAGAGCTTGCCTGCGGCGGCCTCCATGGCCTTTCGGGTGGCAATTTGAGGGTATCTGGCAGCCATATCGGATCTGAGATAGGCCTCATTAAACCCTACGCCCTGACGGAAAAGCTCCAAAAAGGTAGGGTCGGACATGGCGGTGCGGAGGTCAAAGGCGGGATTTTCCGCCCTCACCTCGGCACTTCCGCAGAGATAGTCGATAAAGTGCTTGGACGCTCTGTTGGGAATACCCTTTTCAAGCTCCTCTTTTGTAGGGATGTTGCCCTCAGCGGCTTCCTTGGGGGCTTCGCTCTGGGTCGTCTCGCCCGCAGAAGGAGCCACGGCTTCAGATGAAGGGGCGGAACCCTCTCCCCCACTCTCTCCGAAGAGAGAAAGATTGATTTTTTCAGGATTCATACTTTTCTCCTTTGTGTTTAATCATTATTTTGGGGCAGTATCTTCAGACATTGGGGATAGGCCTCTGCCAGAAGATTCAACCCCCGTAGGGTGAGGCGGTATGCCCCCTCAGCCCTGAGTTTTCCCCTTAGGTT